>CADBQZ010000095.1 GCA_902796865.1 uncultured Ruminococcus sp.
AACATAACATATCATTATCAGCCGTTTCTCATAAATGAGAAACGATTTTTTATATGAAGTAACATGATCCCATATTTATGAATAATATGTATTGAGGCAATTCCGTCGGTCATATACTTTACGGTAATGCCCCAATACTAATCAGGGAGGAATTATTATGCCCGAATATTCAGAACGCTTTAACGAGTGTGAGGCTGTGCCTGTAAAAGTAAACCGTGTTTTTGACAGCTGCAGCGATAAGGACTGTGTGGAGGGAGTTGCCGTTGAACTTGATACACCGCTCCCACAAAATGCTTCTATCGTAAAAACAAAATGTATCAGCGTTACAGATGCCTGTATAAGCACTGAACCTATACCTTTTAATAAAGGGTTCTATTCTGTTGATATAACCTTTACTTTTAATGTACAGATGCTCGCTTATGAAAATGCCTGTGGAGTACCTGTGCCCCTTACAGGCACTGCATCAGTAAACAAAAACTGTATCCTTTTCGGAAGTCAGACAAATTCAAGAACTTTCACAAGCACAGGCGAAACAGTTGGTTCAAACGGTAAATGCTGTGATACATTAAACCCTCCGACAGCGCTCGTTCAGGCTGTATCGCCTATCGTATTGGAATCAAAAATAACTAACGGCTGCAGCGGCTGTGAATGCCTTGCAGAAGGCAGTACCCCCGGAAGAAGCGTATTACTTACCGTAGGATTATTTTATGTAGTAGAACTTATAAGACCGGTAACAATAATGGTCCCTGCATATAATTATACTATCCCGCAAAAGGAATGCTGTACGAATACCGATACGCCATGCGAAGTATTTGATAAGATAAGATTTCCTACCGAAGAATTTTCGCCTGTAAAACTTGACAATTCCTATAACTGCGGCTGTCAGGCGGATCGCAGACTCACATCAGATGATTGCGACTGCGACATCTGATAATATTTTTTATGAGAAGCGGAAGAAGAAAAATAAGAAAAAGCAAGCTTGCTGCGGCGATATTTATTATTTTTGCCGCTGCCGTTATGCTTGCTCTGCGTTCTCTCGAAAAACGTATAGACCCTAAAATAAAAGAAGTCTGTACATACTGCTGCCGTTCAAAGCTTACCGAGATAATGACAAGCTCCGCTATGGAAGCAGCTGCAAACAGTGTAGCTTTCAGCAAAATAAGCAGTAAAGAGCCGGAACGCATAGACATAGATACTGAAAGTATCAACAAACTCCAGGCAGACATAGTGAAAAAGATAAACAGCGATATTGACCATTTTTCATCACAGGAATTTGATATACCTGTCGGAAGCCTTAGTGATTCTTATTTTTTCAGCGGCAAAGGATTCAATATAAAAATAAAATTTGTTCTTAACGGAAGTGTTACTGTAAAACTAAAAAGCGAATTTCGTTCAGCCGGCATCAACCAGACTTGTCACGTAATAACAGCTATACTTCATGCGGACGGTATCATGCTCCTTCCTAACGGTAATACTCATATAACTGCGGAAGTCACTTGCCCTATACATGAAAGCATAATAGTCGGCGATGTGCCGGACGGAGGTATTATCACAAAAGGGATTTTCTGAAAAAATTTGCATTTATCATTGAGATGTGTTAAAATTAAGTCGGCAGTACATATACTATGTATACTGCCGACTTAATTGTTAAAAGGAGAAAGAAAAGAATGAAACTGGCTGTATTTGATCTTGACGGAACTCTTGTAAACTCTCTTGCCGATATAGCTGAGGCAGCGAACTATGCTTTGAGAACACTTGGTCTTCCCGAGCATGAGCTCTCAAAATACAATTATTTTGTCGGTGATGGTCTGGACAAGCTTATACAAAGAATACTTCCTGAAGATAAACAGGATAGATTTGATAAAGCGAAAGCTTTATACAATGAATATTACAGTAAAAATTATATGGTAAAAACTACTGTATATGACGGTATCAAAGAACTTCTAAATAGTCTTAAAGAAAAAAATGTAATACTTGCTGTTGCTTCAAATAAAACAGACATATTTGCTGATAATGTAATAGAACATTATTTCGGGAAAGATGTATTCAGACTTGTATGTGGAAAAGCGGACGGCGTACCTATCAAGCCAGACCCTGCTGTATTGAACGGTGTTATAGAAAAACTCGATGCAAAAAAATCAAACTGTTTTATGATCGGCGATACAAAAATAGATATACATACCGGACAGAATGCCGGTGTCGAAACCATAGGCTGCTTATGGGGGTTCCGTACCCGTGAAGAGCTAGTTTCTGCCGGAGCAGATCATATCGCAGAAAAGCCTTCGGATATACTTGATATAATAATATGATCTTTTTCTAAAATACAATAGCTTGTATTTTACATAATATCATGGTATAATAAAAAATGTATTGTATTCGCTCTGTGCGAAACGGTAACATTATTATAAAGGAAGATGATAACTATGAAAAATACCGCTTCTACTCTTTTAAAGCAGAAACAATCGGGTGAAAAAATAACGATGCTTACTGCTTATGACTATACGACAGCAAGAATAGAAGATGAATGCGGAGTAAATTCGATCCTCATCGGCGATTCACTCGGAATGGTCATGCAAGGCTTTGATGATACTCTGCCGGTAACTATGGATCAAATGGTGTATCACACAAAAATGGTGTCAAAAGGCGCTCCAAATGCTTTTATAGTAGCGGATATGCCGTTCATGTCTTATCAGGTCAGCATCGAACAGGCAGTTGCAAATGCTGGCAGACTCGTCAAAGAAGGCGGCGCTAATGCCGTCAAACTCGAAGGCGGTGCAGAAGTATGCGACAGGATAAAGGCTATTGTTGACGCTTCAATACCTGTAGTAGCACACTTAGGACTTACTCCGCAGTCGGTAAATGTATTCGGTGGTTTCAAAGTACAGGGTAAGACATATGAAAAAGCCGAAAAACTCTTAAACGATGCCTTAAAAGTACAGGACGCAGGTGCCTGCGCTGTTGTACTCGAATGTGTTCCATCAAAGCTTGCTGATATTATAAGCAAATCACTTCTGATACCAACAATAGGTATCGGAGCCGGAAATGGCTGTGACGGACAGGTACTTGTATACACTGATATGCTCGGAATGACTACTGGACATACGCCAAAATTTGCAAAAATATTTGCAGATGCCGGACAGGCAATGAAAGACGGTATCGCAGCATATATCGAACAGACAAATTCAGGAGCATTTCCGTCAGAAGAACATACTTTTAGTATAGATGACGAGATAATAGAAAAATTAAAGAAAGGAAAATTATCATCATGACAGTTGTATCAACGGTAGAGGAAGTAAGAAAGCAGGTAAAAGAATGGCGCCGTCAGGGGCTTACAGTAGGTCTTGTCCCCACTATGGGTTATCTTCACGAAGGTCATGCAAGCCTTATAGCAGCTTCACATAGAGACAACGACAAAACGGTCGTATCGGATTTTGTAAACCCGATACAATTTGGTCCTTCAGAAGACCTTGAAAGCTATCCCAGGGATATTGAACATGATAAAAAACTTGCAGAGCAAAACGGTGCTGATCTTATATTCCACCCGGAGCCTGAGGAAATGTATCACGAAGGATTTTCGACTCATGTTGATATGGACGTTCTTACAAAAGAGCTTTGTGGTCTTTCACGCCCAGGACATTTCAGAGGTGTATGTACAGTCGTTACAAAACTTTTTAATATCGTAAAACCGGATCGTGCCTATTTCGGGAAAAAAGATGCACAGCAGCTTGCAGTTATAAAGCACATGGTAAACGATCTTAATATGGATATTGAGATCATCGGCTGTCCTATAATAAGAGAAGCCGACGGTCTTGCAAAAAGTTCAAGAAATACTTATCTTAATGAACAGGAAAGAAAGGCTGCGCTTATTCTTTCAAGATCTATATCACTGGGCATTGATATGGTCAGAAACGGTGAAACTGATGCACACAGGATCACCGACATGATGAAAGATGAAATAGCCAAAGAACCGCTTGCAAAAGCTGATTATGTAAAGATCGTTGACTGTGAAACAATGCAGCAGATACCAACACTTGACAGACCTGCTTTATGCGCGATAGCTGTGTACATAAATAATAAAGTAAGACTTATAGACAACTTCTTTACGGAAGATATATAAAAGGAAAATGATAAAATGGAGCTTTCAATTTTAAAGAGTAAAATACATCGTGCTGTTATAACTCAGGCGGAGCTTGATTATGTAGGAAGTATAACAATAGACGAAGAACTTATGGACGCCTGCGGACTTGTAGAATACGAACGTGTCCATATCGTAAACGTTAATAACGGCATGAGACTGGAAACATATGTTATCGCAGGAGAACGCAAAAGCGGAGTGATATGCTTAAACGGTGCTGCCGCAAGATGCGGTCAGAAGGGCGATCTTGTAATAATAATGTCGTATGCTTCCATGACTCCTGAAGAAGCAAAGGCAAACAAGCCGCAGATAGTATTTGTCGATGAGAAAAATCAAATAGTCAGAACGGCAAGATATGAGAAGCACGGAAAGCTTGAAGAAATGTAATAAATATTTACTATCTTTATTCGTGCGGCAATGTAAACACTTGAATATCGCTGTTGAATTATTACCAAAAACAATTATATCAGATTGTCAGATATACTAAAAATTTAGAATCTTTTCACAAAATTATTGACTTTTCATCATATAAAGATTATAATAAATTATATGGTAAAAAAATGTTGGAATGGTAATCTATTTTCTAAAAAATATTCAGGAGGTATATCTATGAAATTCAAAAAATTCACAGCGGTGATCTCAGCTCTCGCTATTGCTGCTGTATCGGCAGCTGTTCCGGTAAATGCCGAGGATGCTCTTCCGGAAGTAAAGATCGGCGAAGTAACCGAAGCAGAAAGTATCGTTGATGCAAAGGATGTCTGGACAAGTATCTATGCGGATCAGCTTCCGGGTTATTCAGGAGACGGATTTATCTATATAACCAGTACTCCCTACGCATTCACAGTAGA
>CADBQZ010000096.1 GCA_902796865.1 uncultured Ruminococcus sp.
CTTGGAAATTCAGGATCCCAGCCTTCATTATTTGGTCTTCTGTCATCATTCCTGATGTAATCATTCCGCATTTGTGAAACATCTAAAGCATCTTTAATAATGCTGCCTTCGTTTAATGATTCCGGCGCCGGTTCACTCATGGACAAACGATTTTTTGACATTATTGACTCGATCAGTTCATATGAAAGTTTTACTTCTGAATTATACATAATTGCAAATATAGAAATAATAACAGCTAAAAGAACACAAGTAAGTATACTAAAATTAACAATAATAAATCTTCTTTTTAAGCGTTTTATCATTTTGATTCCTCCAAACGATAACCAACGCCTCTGATAGTTTTGATAACTGAATCAGACTTTATATGACTAAGTTTTTTTCTCAGAAAAGAAATGTATACCTCAACATTGTTATACTCCGCATCAGACTCATATCCCCAGACTTTTTCAAGAAGTTTTTCTTTGCTTATTACGATGCTCGGATTATTCATAAAAACTTCCATTATACTGAATTCTTTGAGTCCAAGATGAAGTGAATTATCATTGCAAGACAATTCATATGTTTTAAGATTAAGGGAGATGTCATTGAATTTTATCAGGTTATCATTTGTTACATTGCCGCTTCTTCTTTGTAAGCTTCTTATTCTTGCCAGAAGCTCATCCATTGCAAATGGTTTTGTAACATAATCATCTGCCCCATAGTCAAGTCCTTTTACTTTATCCGAGATCTCATCCTTAGCCGTCAGAAGGATAACAGGACACTCTATATTTTCTCTCCTTAGATTTTCAAGTACCTGAAGTCCGTTCATCTTAGGAAGCATGATGTCTAAAATAATAAGATCATACACTCCTGTAAGAGCATTGTCGAGACCATCTTCACCATCATAGCAGGCATTAGCTATATATTTATTTTTGGTTAGTATATGGACAAGTGCGTCAGCAATAGCTTCTTCATCTTCAACAACAAGGATCCTCATAAATTCCCCTCCGGTATCAGCCTTTTTTATATGTACGGCTTAAATGTTTATCATATTTCTTTTTAAAGCTTTTTTGATAATTCCTCTTTTTATTGCTCTTTTCATGTGTAACGATAACCTTTCTTCCATTAATTTTACCGTTATTCATAGAGCGTATTATATGATCTGTTTTATTCTTTGGAACTTCAACGATAGTATGATCGTCAAGAATATTTATTTTTCCAAAGCTTTTTCCGGATATACCGGAAGCATCCACTAATGCTCCCAGAATATAATTTGGATTTATTCTTTGCTTGCGTCCGATATTTATATTTATCATAGATAATTGATCGGAGTTTTTTCTGCTATCTTTGTTCTTATGTTCGGTATTCTTATACTTGATAACATTAACATTTGGTATATTATCAATTTCCTTGGAAAACATATCATTTATCAATAATTGTGCTAGTTTTTCCTGAGAAATACCGTTCTCTTCAAGTCTTTTTATTACCTTATATGTCCATTCAGAAATATGCTCACTGCTTTTGTTTTCTATCTCTGATGTAAAAACATCAATTTTCTTTTTTATGAAGCTTTCTCTGTCAGGCAGTGAAGCCTCTTTTATATCGGAACGAGTATACTGAGCAATCAAATTAAGCTCGTTTAATTGCTTTCTGCTTCCTATAAGTGTATGAGCTGTTCCTAAGCGTCCGGCTCGTCCGGTCCTGCCGATCCTATGAACATAATATTCATTATCCTGCGGAAGATCATAATTGAATACAGCATCTACACCGCTTACATCAATACCTCTTGCTGCAACATCAGTAGCCACAAGGATAGAAGTTTTTCCGGATTTAAATGAATTCATTACAGTCATTCTTTGTGCCTGTTTCAGGTCACCATGTATCCCTACCGCTTTAAATCCTCTGTCTGATAATAGTTTAGTAAGCTCATCGACCCTTTTCTTAGTATTACAAAATATCATCGAAGACTGATAATCATAGAATTTAAGAAGTAGAGTCAAAGCATCTATTTTATTTGATTCAGATACATTATATGAAAATTGTTCTATAGTCTCAACAGTATTGCTTTTTGAAATAGTTTTAATTAATAGGGGAGACTGCTGATATTTTTTTGTTATAGCCATTATAGCCGGCGGCATAGTTGCCGAAAAAAGTATAGTTTGCCTGTCATACGGAATATGGAGAAGAATATTCTCTATATCTTCTCTGAAGCCCATTTGAAGCATTTCATCAGCTTCATCTAAAATGATCATTTTAAGATACTGCATTTTAAGTGTGTGTCTGTTTATATGATCTATAATACGTCCCGGTGTGCCAATGACAAGATTAGCGCCATGTTTTAATTGCCTGATCTGATTATCAATACTGACACCGCCGAAAACAGCAGCAGGCTTTACAATACGTTTATACTTACTAAACTTTTTTATTTCATCGCACGCTTGCTGTGCAAGCTCTCTCGTAGGGCATAGAATAAGTACCTGAACATTTTTTGTATCAGCATCTATACGTTCAATTGCAGGAATACCAAACGCAGCAGTTTTACCGGTACCGGTATTTGAACGTCCTATTACATCAGAACCTTCCATTACAGCAGGAATACTTTTTTGCTGTATCTCTGTCATTTCTGAAAAACCGATATCTTTTAATGCTTTTAATACTTCTTTTGATAAATTAAGCTCTTCAAATCGCATCAATTATTATTGAATCCTTTCTTTTATATTATTTTATAATAACATAAATCTTAAAAAAAGTCAATGCCTTGAAATAATACCTTTCAATATGTTATAATAGAGAAGTGCTTTTAAGGTATGATCTAAAGTATAAAAGTGCAAATTAAAGAGAAAATAAAAATATACGTTATTTCGCTAAATACAAATTTAGCGAAATTAGAGGTGGCAAAAAATGAAAAAGAGCAATATAAACCTTAGCGAGTTCCCAGAATTCATAAATGATTACTGGTATCATCTCACATTGGTCAAAGCTAAATCAAAAGGTACTTCTGAAGGATATCTTACAGATATCAGAGTTTTTTTCAGATACCTCATATTTATGGATTCAGATGCTGATATAGATTTCAATAAAATTGATATAAGAGATTTTGATATTTCAAGACTTGAAAATGTCAATTTACATAAGATATATGAATATATTTATTTCTTACATGATGAGCGAAATAATAATGATAAAACTGTTGCAAGAAAAGTTTCTTCAATAAAAAGTCTATACAAATACCTTACTAAAGAAGTATCACTTATCAAAAACGATCCTACAGTCAATCTTGAACTTCCGAGTCTTAAAAAATCTCTGCCAAAATATCTTTCACTTGAAGAAAGTCAGGAATTGCTTGAACAAACAGCTAAAAGCCCTATTAATTCTCCTCGTGATTTTTGCATGGTAACATTGTTTTTAAACTGTGGTATGCGTCTTAGCGAGCTTGTAGGCATCAATATATCAGATATTGATTTCAAAGAACAAAAAGTCCGTATTTTAGGAAAAGGTAATAAAGAACGGATCGTATATCTGAATGATGCTTGTATAGAGTCTTTACATGACTATATTGAATCAAGGGATAACTCTATTACTGAGCCTGATGCGCTGTTTTTAAGCAAACGAGGTGGTCGAATAACACGAAGACGTGTTGAGCAGATAGTCGAACAGATGCTAAAGCAATGCGGACTATCCGGAAAAGGCATTTCAGTCCATAAATTAAGGCATACTGCGGCTACATTAATGTATCAATATGGAAACGTGGACACACTCACGTTAAAAGAAATATTAGGGCATAAAAGCATTGCAACAACAGAAATATATACACATTTGTCTAATGATATACTCAAAAAAGCTGCCGACAGCTCACCCCTTGCTTCATTTAAGAAAAAACCAGTTAATGATGAATGAATATATATAATGTTAAACGGCTATGATCTCTCATAGCCGTTTTTATACTCTTTTATGATCTTAACTTATTTCCGCACTTTGTACAGAATTTTGAACCTCTTCGATTTTTGCTGCCACAGGCAGTACAAAATACAAACTCACTCTTTACAGGCTTATTTTCAGTCATATCAGTATTAACTGCTGCAACCTGTTCTTTAGCTTCAGTATCAACTTCGGTATTATCTGAAGCATCAGCTTCTGGTCTTGCCCATTCGCTTATACCGCTATCGTCCGAAGCATCTTTTTCGATAGACTCTATACTTGTTTTTATTTCTGTTTCTACTGTATTATCATTAGTATTTTCAACATTGTTTTTTGGTTCAGATGTTTCCTCATTTATTTCTTCGATAGTCATTATTGGCTCAGATGCTGCAACCGGTCTGCTGTCAGCCAGTATTATAGAAAGAACCAGTAATATAATGCCTGTAGCTACAAGTGCTCCCGAAATTATTATAAATGGAAATAGTACATCACCAAATATCTCAAGCGATTTAGGCATAAGCAAATTGGCAATAGTAGTCGGAATAAATATGAGTGCAGCCGGTACAATGAACACTATTGAATATTTTTTTAATGCTTTGAGCATTCGCCTTTCATTTAGTTTATATACTAACACCCATTGTGCCAGTATGATCACAAGCAAGACAATAAGAAAAACTACAAAAGCAAATGAAAAGAAAGTTTTCACATAGCTGTCCATAAACCAACCGGTCATATGCTCTTTATAAAATTCATACAGTTTATCCAATCCGGAAAGGTTTTCACGCAATTCTTTCTTGTCGGGTTCTAAGAAATCCAGTTCCACTTCATTATAAAGAAGCGATCTGTTATTATCCATAAGCTCAATTATATCTTCTGAGGATATATATACTATTTCTCCGCCATTAAATATATGCTCTTTAATACCATCAAGCTTTTCTATAAGGAAATTTTTTATAAATGGATCTCTAAGTACGTTATCTACATTTTCAACAGTGATCCTTTCATCGGCGATATAATTATCATAGATGTACTTGTCAAGCTTTACATTTTTTCCGGAATCTTTTACTTCTATCTCTGTTAGATCAATATCATTCAATGTATTCTGTAAAATATCATTTTTCATTATCTGCCTGAGTGAAAATGAAAATATTAATGTTAAAACAGTAATAACGAGTATAAAACCACATATTATACTATTTACTGCAACACCGATTCCCCTTATCTTAGGTGCTTTTTCACCACAGCTGCACATTTCTCCGGCATAAACTTTCCTGCCGCATATTTTGCAATCCATTTACATAACCTCCATTTAAAACATATTTCTATTATATCATTTAGGCAGAGTATTGTCAATATTTGTTTAACACATTGAATATATTATCCAATAAAAAACATCTCCTAACTATAACTACTTTATATCTATTACAACATATTCAGCTATACATCCGGTTTTAAACTTTATTTCCCAATCTGCAATTCCGGAAGTTACTATAAAATCTGTATTTTCACGATGCTCATAACCATATGTACGATCATTCCCGGCAATAAGCTCGCCCAATCGGTTTATCGGGAAAAATTGTCCGCCATGAGTATGCCCTGAAAGGACAAGATCTGCACATGAACGACTTTCTTCTTCGTAATCATTTGGCTGATGATCGAGTACTATAGTGTATTTTGATCTGTCAAGCCCCTCCATAAGAGTTTTTATATCAGCACGTCCTTGTTCTTTATGTTCTTCTGAACGATCAGCACGTCCTATAAGATAAAATCTGTTATCTATAAGAACACTTTCATCTTCAAGAATATTTACATTATTCTTTATAAGATTTTCTTTCAGATCATTTTCTGTCCAGCCTCTGCTCTCGTTAGTATAATAGCCTTTATCATGATTTCCGAAAACATAATATACACCATATTTTGAATCAAATTCTCTAAGAGCTTTACAGCTGCTTATCATATCTTCCCTGCTTGTCCCATCATCAACAAAATCTCCGGTAATAAGTATTATATCTGCCTGTTCAGAATTCATTTTGCAGACCTGCTCTGAAAATCCGTTACTGTCAAATGTAGCACCTATATGTGAATCTGCAAATTGTACTATTTTAAGTTCTCCTATGTCCTTATCTGTATTAATTTCATATCTTGTGGTAAAAATTTCATGAGCATAATACCAACCGACACTCATATAAAATATTGTCAGAATAATTGATGCGATGCCAGTAAAATAATATTTAAATTCTTTTTTGCAGATTTTTTTTATTAGTAGTGCTATAAGCTCACAGATCAGCCATATTATTACCAAATGAATAATACATATTATTGCGTTCACTATATTGATAAAAGCGGTCATTATCAATACAGAAATAATTACTAAAATTAAGGGAATTATTATTTTTGGTAATTTCTTGCCACAGGTGATTCTCTGTATAATATAGAACTTCCCTATTCTGTTTATAAGAAAACATATACAAAAACTAAAAGCCGCAATAACGGCAGCAAGAATAAAGATCCACATCAACATACTAACGATCCTTTCATGACATTACTGCTGCCGCTTGCGGCAGACATTTTATCTGTCTTTTCTATCAAATTTTATAAGGTCTTTTATGACTTCTCCGGCAATTATAAGTCCTACAACAGAAGGTACAAAAGCTACACTTCCTGGAATATCACGGCGCTCGGTACATTTATGTTTAGCACCCGGAGGGCATATACAGTGAGCACGGCATGATATTGACATATCCTCGAGGGGACGTATAGGCTTTTCTTCCGAATACACTACTTTTAGCTTTTTGATCTTACGCTTACGGCATTCTATCCTCATTACTTTTGCAAGCGGACACATTTTTGTTTTATAAATATCTGAAACCTTGAAAGCAGTAGGGTCAAGTTTATTTCCGGCACCCATGCTGCTGATTATCGGAATATTAAGCGACTGTGCCTTTGTGACCAACGTAAGCTTAGCCGTTACTGTATCAACTGCATCTACGATATAATCATATTCCTCAAAGGGAAATTCATCTTCGTTCTCCGGCAGAAAAAAGCATTTATGTGTTCGGACATCCACATCAGGATTTATTTCTCTCATGCGCTCAGCCATTACTTCGGTTTTGTATTTGCCAATGGTCTTTCTTGTAGCGATTATCTGACGATTCAGATTAGTAAGGCACACTTTATCATCATCTATGAGGTCAAATTTGCGTACACCGCTGCGTACAAGCGCTTCGCAGACATAGCCGCCTACTCCACCGATACCGAACACTGCCACTCTTGAAGATGCAAGTTTTTCTATCCCTTCTTTTCCTATAAGAAGCTGCGTTCTTGAAAACTGATCTAACATTTTAAACCTACCTTTACATTTAACATGAGATATTCATTCTTTTGATACCGTCACTTTCAGAAACTCATGTATAAATTCAGCTGCCTTGTCAAATTCACAATATTCGATCATATCCGCCGTTTTTTCAAAAGGTTCCCTCAGTGCAATATCACCAATACGAAGATTGTTAGCTTCTTCGATTATCTCACCTGCTTTTTTATTATCAAATTCATCGCATACTTTAAAAAATCTCTCTGCAAGCTCTTTAAGCTGTTCCTCATCTATCTCCGTAAAGGATGTTATATCAACAGTTTCCTGCTCTGCTTCTTCCTCATTTTCAGGATAGTATGCCCCTGC
>CADBQZ010000097.1 GCA_902796865.1 uncultured Ruminococcus sp.
GTCGGGAATTAAAATTCCTAATAAAATTAAAAGCAAAAGGGCGTTTGTCCTCCGGGGTCACCCGGCAAAAAGCTCAGCCCGGGTATTTTACCTCACCCCGGGCTGAATATGTATTATATGTAATTGAGGTAAACTTAGCTAAATTGTGCTGTTTACAAAAAACTAAGAAATGGTATAAAATTCCTTAGTATATAGTAAGCAGACATAAAGAGCAGAAATACTATGAAATAACTCATCTTCCTCGGAATCAAATGAACCTGCTTTCCCAAACAGCCTATAAGATTTTCCGCATAGAACAGCAAAATTAATACGCAGATCACAATAGGTGTTATATTATACTTCAAACTTGTTAGAATATCTCCATTTAATAAAGCAATTACACTCCTCGTATTTCCACACCCTGTACAGAGCATTCCTGTTCTCGTATAAAAAGGACACTTATAGAAAAATCTCGTCATGTAAATAAGTTTATCCTTAAATAGCATTAAAACGATAAATGCAAAAGTCAAAACTTCTATTACATCATAGCATTTCAAACTACTATATTTCTTTATCACTTTAGTTTTCTAAGTATCTCGTCATATACTTGTACGGAATTAAAGAATACAATTTGTACAATGATTTCGATAACTATAAGTGCTGCACCGATAATACCCATTATAAGACCGGCTTTCGCCTTGCCCAGTGTTGGATTTCTCCTTAATGCTAAAATACCGAAAATGATTGCTAGGGCTGAACATGTTATTCCCACATATGTACAGCAGCAAAGTCCTATCGCCAATCCGATTATTCCCAGTACCATTGATGCAATCGCCATTCCATTACCGGTTTTATCCGGGTCATTTACATTGCCTATCAGCTTATCAGCAATAGAATTACCGTCAACCTTACTTCCGCACTTGATACATACCACAGCATTCTCGTTAAGCTGTTCGCCGCAGTTGCCACAGAATTGTCCTTTTTTTCTAGGATCAGCTCCGCAGTTAAGACAAGCCACAGCACCTTCGTTCACTTCTTTTCCGCAGTTTTTACAATACATTCTTTTTTCCTCCAAACAAGCTGATTTATAATAGAAATACAAAATACCATATTCCATATTTCTTCTTTTCCTAAATCAGTATAACACACAAATTCGCTTTTTCTGTCTACATATGTATTCAGTTTGTCAAATAATAAAGTTTATGATAAATACAGAGGTGTTTATCATGTATAATCCCGAACTAGATCCGTACATAGTTGGAAAAGTTATTTTTCAATTCAGAACAGAAAAAAGCAAATCCCAAGAAGTCATAAGCGGTCTTGCCGGCATAGGGCGCACTCATTTAAGCGCTATTGAACGTGGAGAGCGCAAGCCCACGCTTGAAACTCTATATCGTCTTTCAAACGCTCTCAATGTAAAAATGAGCACTATAGTAATAGAAATAGAGAAAAATATAGAGCTAAATGAGAAAAACAAATAAAAAGCCTTTTTGCCAAAAATAATAATATTTACTGTTTTTTTATCGAAGATGCTGATTTCATGAAGCAGATATAGCACACAGTTTAAATAATGCACAAATAACCTGTATAATATTGACTTGTTTTGACTATAATTTAGCTTGACTTTTTCAATAGCAAATGTTACAATAAAATTGTAGTAAATATGTGGATTTTTCACATTACCGCAGATGCTTTTTATTATCAATGAGGAGGCTTTTATGAAGGATTTTGAGCAGTGGAAGGGCTTTAAAGGAAAAAAGTGGCGTGAGGACGTAAATACCCGTGACTTTATCCAGAACAATTATACTCCCTATGAGGGCGATGAAAGCTTCGTCGCAGGTCCGACAGAAGCAACGAACAAGCTCTGGAACAAATTAAAAGAGCTTCAGAAAGAAGAACGTGCCAAGGGCGGCGTTCTTGATATGGATACTAAGATAGTTTCAACTATAATATCACACAAGCCCGGTTATATCGATGAAAGCATGAAAGATCTCGAAAAGATCGTTGGGCTGCAAACAGACAAGCCTCTCAAAAGAGCGTTCATGCCGTTCGGAGGTATAAAAATGGCTGAAGAAGCGCTTACCACTTACGGCTATACGCCCGACCCTGAGCTTCACAAGATCTTTACAGAATATCATAAGACCCACAATCAGGGTGTTTTCGATGCTTACACTCCCGAAATGAGAGCAGCCCGCAAATACAGGATAGTTACTGGTCTCCCTGATACCTACGGACGTGGCCGTATCGTAGGCGACTATAGAAGAGTAGCTCTTTACGGTATCGACAGACTTATCGAAGAAAAGCAGAAAGACTTCAGCTTCTGCGGAAACGGCAAGATGCGTGACGATATAATCAAGCTCCGTGAAGAGATAAGTATGCAAATAAAGGCTCTCCGTGACATGAAAACTA
>CADBQZ010000098.1 GCA_902796865.1 uncultured Ruminococcus sp.
AATAAGTTTGCTTATTATCTGTAATGGAGGAATGATCTGTTGGTACTTGACGTTAAAAATATATCGGTAAAATATAAGCTGGGCGATTTCAGGGATATTGGACTTAAAGAGTATTTTGTTAAAAAGATCACAAGAAGCTATGAAGCAAAAGAGTTCTGGGCAGTTAGGGGCGTAAATTTCCAGCTTGAAAAGGGAGATTTTCTCGGTATAATCGGAACTAATGGTGCTGGAAAATCGACTCTTTTAAAAGTAATAAGCGGAGTGCTTTCGCCCGAAACAGGCTCAATAAAGACTGAAGGACAGATAACAGCGCTTCTTGAACTCGGTACAGGATTTGATGCTGAACTTACTATAAAAGAAAATATTTATATGAGAGGCGCTTTGCTTGGATATTCCGAAAGCTTTATGAAAAATAAATTTTCTGAGATAATCGACTTTTCCGAGCTTGAAGAATTTCAGGGACTAAAGCTCAGACAGCTTTCGTCGGGTATGAAGTCGAGACTTGCATTTTCGATAGCAAGTCTTCTCGACCCGGAAATACTTATACTTGATGAAGTCCTTGCCGTAGGCGATGCGGGCTTCAGAAAAAAGAGTGAAGCTAAGATGCTTGAAATAATAAACAGCGGTATCACCACGCTTTTTGTTTCACATTCACTTGTACAGGTCAAGAGACTTTGCAATAAAGTGCTTTGGTTAAACAAGGGAAGACAGATGGCTTTTGGTGATACTAAAACAGTATGTGCACAATATGATGAATTTATAAAAAATAAAAAGTGAGGTATTGTAAAAATGTATGATTATTTAGTAGTTGGAGCAGGCTTATACGGAGCAGTTTTTGCTCATGAGGCAAAGAAAAAAGGAAAGAAAGTACTCGTTATAGATAAAAGATCAAATATCGCAGGTAATGTATATACCGAAACGATAGAGAATATCCACGTTCACAAATACGGCGCTCATATATTCCATACAAACAATAAAAGGGTATGGGATTATGTAAATGAGTTCGCAGTATTTAACCGTTTCACAAACAGTCCGGTTGCGAATTACAAGGGAGAGCTTTTCTCACTTCCTTTCAATATGTACACATTCAATAAAATGTGGGGTGTTGTGACTCCGGAAGAAGCAATGGAAAAGATAGAACAGCAGCGCAAGGAGATCACGGGCGAACCTAAAAATCTGGAGGAACAGGCAATATCTCTTGTCGGACGTGATATATATGAAAAGCTCATAAAGGGATATACAGAAAAGCAGTGGGGACGTGACTGCCGTGAGCTTCCGGCATTTATAATAAAGCGTCTTCCGGTAAGACTTACATTCGACAATAATTACTTCAATGCGCTCTATCAGGGCATACCTATGGGTGGATATACAAAGATGGTTGCAAATATGCTTGAAGGCATAGAGGTAAGACTTGATACCGACTATCTTAAAAATAAGGAAGAGCTTGACAAGCTTGCAGATAAAGTTATATACACAGGCGCTATAGACGGATATTATGATTACAAGCTCGGAACTTTGGAATACAGAAGTGTGCGCTTTGAAAATGAAACACTTGATATTCCGAACTTCCAGGGCAATGCAGCTGTGAATTATACAGACAGAGAAACACCATGGACAAGGATCATAGAGCACAAGTGGTTCGAGTTCGGAAAAGATGATAACGGAAACGATATACCGAAAACTATAATAAGCCGTGAATATTCGTCTGAATGGAAGCCGGGCGATGAGCCTTATTACCCTGTAAATGACGAAAAGAACGGAAAGCTTTACGCCGAGTATAAGAAGCTTGCTGAAAAGGAAGAAAAGGTGATCTTCGGCGGAAGACTCGGAGAGTATAAATATTATGATATGGATGCTGTTATAGCAAGCGCTCTTGAAAAGTGCGATGAGATACTTTAATATCTATACAGCAATATTATATTTATCCTGATTTCTTTTAGCGGAGGTAAAAGATGATACTACAGAATATAATTTTCCCCGGTATTGATACCTGTACTGAGGAGCTTATGTATTTCAGGGATTATTTGGAAAAGGGTAATTTTGAGTATTACTATGGACGTGAATATTTAAAATTCAAAAAAGGGTGCTGTATCAGTTTCGATACCTATTTTAACAGCTTTTCTGCTGGTAAATGGTATAAATATACTGACATTAATACTGTCAAGCTTACACTCAGACTGTCCGGAAAATTCTGCATTACGCTCATGAGAAAATACAGAGCGTTAGACGGCGAAACTATAATAGAAGTTATCGACAAGCAGTATGTTGATGAAAGCTTCCCTGGAAATGAATATGGTGAATACACTTTTGAGTATGCCTCTGCTGAACCAAGCGGAATGTACTGCTTTGAGCTTAAAGCGTTAAGCGGCAATGCAAAAATGTACGGCGGCTATTACAGCTCAGACGTTCCGGAAAAAAACATAAAAAAAGTAAAAGTTGCAATAGATATATGCACATTCAAGCGTGAGAAATATATCTTGAAAAATATAGAAAAGCTCAAAAAGCGTTTTCTTGAGAATAAAGATTCATATCTTTATGATAAGCTTATGGTGTTTATATCAGATAATGCTCATACGCTTGATGCAGACAATATCGCAACAGACAAGGTAAGGATATTCAAAAACAAAAACGTCGGCGGTGCAGGAGGCTTTACAAGAGGTCTTATCGAGATAAAAGATGTAAAGGAAAAGGAAAAAATAACTCATGTACTTGTAATGGACGATGACCTTACAATAGAACCGGAATCCATTTTCCGTACTGTTTCTATGCTGTCTATACTGAAAGATGAGTATAAAGATTCGTTTATCGGCGGTTCGATGATAAGACTTGACTGCCGTTACAGGCAGGTAGAATCGGGTGCTGCATGGAACTCAGGAGAGATAATCGCATTCAAGGCTAATATTGACCTGAGAACAGTAGAAAGCTGTCTTTATAACGAAGTTGAAGAGAGCGCACAGTATAACGCATGGTGGTACTGCGTATTTCCTGTCGGTGTTGTATCGGATAAGAATCTTCCGATGCCTATTTTCATAAGAGGCGATGATATAGAATACGGACTTCGCAATATGAAGAATCTCATTCTTTTAAACGGTATTTGCGTATGGCATGAGCCGTTTGAGAATAAATATTCATCGTTCCTTTTCTACTATATTTTAAGAAATCGTCTTATAGATAATTCAATACATAATATGCCGCTTTCAAAAGAAGAGGTCATAGCTCTTGTAAGAAGTCAGGTGCTTGATGAAGTAAGACTTTACAGATACAAGAATGCCGAGCTTCTTATGAAGGGAACAGAGGATTTCTTAAACGGTATCGAATGGCTCAAATCACAGGACGGTGAAAAGCTTCATAAGACTATCATGGCAGAGGGCTATAAGCTCAAACCTGTAGATGAGCTTGAAGAAAAGCTGCCGTTTATGCAAAAATTGTATGACAAGTCTGTCGGAACGCTTGCAGCGACAGGATTTAAGGCGAGACTTATAAATCACTTTACATTGAATGGTCTTTACTTAAAGCCTGTAAAACAGTATAATATAGTGCCTGTGCTTGGCGTTCAGCAGTCTGCCGTATACAGATATGCGGTCGTAATGAATTATGACCGTCTTACTGGAAAAGCATTTGTCACAAAGCATGATAAAGCCGCTGCAAAGGCTTGCGTAAAAAGACTTAAAGCGCTTATAAAAAGGATCAAGTCTGATTATGACAGGGCGGTTAAAGAATATAATGGCGGTTTTGAAGAGCTTTCAACGAGAGAGTTCTGGAATAAGTATTTGGGGATATAAATTTTTTTGAATGAAAAAGTAAAGGAAGGTTTATACTATGGAGAACATGGAAAAATCCGCAGCTATATACAGCTTGTGGTTTGGCCTTGATTATGGAAGCATTCTTACAGCCTATTCACTTTATAAGGCAGTAGAAAAAAGCGGCGTAAAACCTTATATGCTTCAGAAACACCCGAAACTCTGGACAGATCACTATGCACAAAGGGATAATATTGCCGGCAAGTTCATATACAAAAACTGTGATGTACTCGATGTATTTGACAGCGATGAAGACAAGGCAAAATATGAAAATGCAAAATATCATATCGTAGGTTCTGATATAGTATGGAGCAAAGCAGTAGTCGGCGAACAGACGGGATGCTATTATTTCTGCGAGAATGCGCCTAAGGAAAGTACTAAGATAGCATACGGTTCTTCATTCGGAAATAATTTTCCATATATTGAAAATGCTTTAAATGACCATTCGATGCTTCTTCATCAGTTTAATGGAGTATCTGTAAAAGACAGCGTTGATGCGGATATTTTGAATGACCTTTTTAATATTGTTCCTGAATTTGTTCTTGACCCGGTATTTTTATGTGACAAACAGAATTTTATAGATGCAGCTGACACAGCACCTGCAAAAAATGCTGAAGATCAGGAGCATTTTATCTGGACATACGTTAAAAACGGAGATGAACGCAAAAGAGAACTTCTTTTAAGAGGCAATAATATCCTTATGATAAAATACGCTTGCCCGCTTAGAAATTTCATTGATATAAACAGGTATCCGGAATCATTAAAGGCTATTGATCTTGAACCTGCGTTCCATATTCTTGCCGATGACTGGCTTTATTATCTTATCAACAGTGAGTTTGTGATAACAGACGATTATTATGGTATGTGTTTTGCACTTATTTTTGAAAAGCCTTTTGTTGCCATGGTAAGCAAGGATATGCCTGACCTTTCGAGATATATTTCGCTTTTGAGTATGCTTGGACTTGAAGAAAGGCTTGTGTACATGACAGACGATTTTCGTGACAAAGAATATCTTTTCAGGAAGCCTATAAGATATGACAGAGTAAATAAAAAGCTTGATGAATTAAAAAATAGTTCATATAGCTGGCTTAAAAGCAAAATGGGCATAGATATTGGAGAGTTATAAAATGAAGATCAGAAAGTTTAAATTACAGAATCTTATTCTTTCATGTAGTTCACTGCATAAAGAAAATACTGATATGATGTACAGAGGAGCAAGATATACTTATGACAAGGTGAAATCATACTACCGCTGGGAACCCGGAAATTTTGCTGAGTTTTTCACCTACTTCAATACTTTTGCGTTGAACAAGTGGACTAAGTATACTCACGTTGATAATGTATATTTACAGCTCAGATGCAAGGGAAAATTTAGAATAGCATTGTTTGCTCATTACAGAGTAGGTTCGGAAATATCAAAGGAAATGTATGATGTTTTAAAATTCGACCTTCCTGAGATGACCGATATACGTATACCTGTTCCTATGAATTCTAACGGTGAAGTCGTAGGATTTCAGTTTGAATCACTCGAACCTGAAAAATCTGATGATGAGGAAATAATAAAAATAGAGGAAAAGCTCGAACTTATTAAAGCCAATAAAAAGCGCAGTGCTCTTAAAAATAAAAGCAATAAAAATGCTGATGAAGAAGATGAAAATTTTGATGAACTGATAGAAGAATTAGAAGAGAAGCTTTCAGAATGGCGTGAGCAGTCTGGTCTTTGTGTTGAATCAGGCGGCTGGTACACTGATATTGACGAAAGCTTGCTCAACGAAGTAAACATAGCTATCGCATCGACCACATTCAAAAATGAAAAGTATATAAAGCGTAATATGGATCTTCTTGAAAAGAAGATATTCTACAGCGGTGAAGATGTAAGTGAACATATAAGGCTCGTTGTAATAGACAACGGAAGAACTCTTGATCCGGAAGAACATAACAGCGAATATATAACTGTTATACCGAATGAAAATGTCGGCGGCGCAGGCGGATTCACAAGAGGTATGCTCGAATCAATTGACCTTAAAGGCTTTGATACCACACACGTACTTCTTATGGACGACGACGTAACGATGATGCCGGAAAGCTTTATAAGAACATATTCGTTCCTTTCGCTTTTGAAAGATGAATATAAAGAACGCTTTTTGAGCGGTGCTATGCTTTATTTCGAGCATATGAATATCCAGCATGAGGACGTAGGATTCATACATGAAGATGGTTCATACGGACCTAATAAAAAAGTCATGGATATGCACCGCTGGTCCAATGTATTTGAGAATGAAGAGGATATAAAGTTCCATGAAAATTCATATGCCGGCTGGTGGTACTGCTGTATACCGGTATCAAAGATAAAGATGGATCATCTTCCTGTTCCGCTGTTTATCAGAGGCGATGACGTAGAATTTTCGATATCAAGCAAAGCCGAATTTTTAACGCTTGGCGGTATATGCGTATGGCATAAGGGATTTGCCAATAAATTCAATGCAAATCTTGAACTTTATCTTGTTCATAGAAACAGCCTTATAATACAGGCTATGTGCGGCGTTGCGGAAGATATTGATTTTGCGGAAAGAATAGACAAGTTCTTTGTATCAAATATATGCAGATATGCCTATAATAACTGTGAACTCCTGCTTGATGCTATAGAGGAGTACTGCAAGGGACCTGAATTTATGTTTACACCTCAGGGCGAACGCATAATGAAGGAACACGCAAAGAAAAATGAAGTTTTAAAGCCAATACATCAAGTATATAATAAAACAATTGATTTTGATAGTGTGTATGATAAGAAAAAAGAATATGAAATACTTGAGGAAGAGGAAATAATAAAGATAGGAAATATAAGAAAAAAGAAAAAAAGGAAAAAGAACGAAGAAAAAACTGAAGAGATAATACCTAAATTAAATAATAAAGAATATGCTTATTATCTTAAAACATATAATGGTCAGACTCTTTCGGATAAGCAGTTTGAAAAGAAGATGAATCGTGATATAGCTATTATAGCGTATGACTGGTACGATGCTCCGGAAAAGCAGTATATGGCAAAGGAGATACTTGCAGTAAATCCTGCCGAGAAGACTGCTGTAATAAGAAAGCGTGATACAAAGCGCTTCAATGAGCTTATGGAAAGACGAAAGAGAGTTCTTAGCTACTATAATCAAAATAAAAAGAGTATAGCAGCTATGTATAAAGATGCTGCATCAAAGCTGCTTTCGGATGGGTTCTGGAGAGAGTATTTGAATATGGACAAGTAAAATATCAGGACAGGATCTGGCTTTGAAAGATCATGTGTCAGAAGGAGTTGAAAATGATGAGTAAATATGATTATGGTATATTTGGAGTATGGAGCGGCTGTAATTATGGAAGTGTTGCCACATATTATGCGCTGAACAACATCATTACATCAATGGGTAAAAAAGTTCTTATGATAGACAAACCTATAATAGTTGAAAAAGATGCAGAACGAGAGAAAACTCATTCAAGGCGCTTTGCAGAAGAACATTATGATATAAGCAAGCAATACAGACTTGAAGAATTTAATGAACTAAATGATTTGTGCAATGGATTTATCATTGGTTCAGATCAGGTTTGGAATTATGGTATCAGTAAAAATTTTGGAGAACATTTTTATTTAGATTTTGCAAATGATGATAAAAAGAAAATCGCATATGCTGTTTCTTTCGGTCATGGCATAGATTTCGCACCTCCGGAAAAAAGACCGAGAATCGCTGAATTAATGAGCAGATTTGATGGTATATCTACAAGAGAGGCAGATGGAGTAAGACTTTGCAGAGACGAGTATGGCATAAAGGCAACACAGGTTTTAGATCCCGTTTTTCTGCCGAATATTGAGGTGTATAGAGAACTTATAAAAAAGTCTTCTGCCAATGAAGAAGAACCATTTCTTGCAACTTATATTTTAGATCCTACACCGGAAAAAAGAAAAGCCATACTGCATATAGCACATGAACTTGGTGACATAAAGATAGTAAATATGTTAGATGGTCTTCCGTGGACATTTAATAAAAATGCAGAGCTTATGGCACTTTCAAATTGTATTAAAGATCTTCAGGTAGAGGATTGGCTTTATTATATCAGTAATTGTAAATTTCTATTGACAGATTCATGTCATGGCGCAAGTTTTGCTATTATTTTCAAGAAGAATTTTATTGCTATAACCAACAAAAGAAGAGGCTTCTCACGCTTCAAATCTTTATCTGAACTATTTAAATTTGAAGACAGACTTGTAACAGATCCAAAGACTATTTTAGCGGAAAAAAAGCTGCTTGAACCTATAAATTATTCTGTTATTGACAGTATCATGCAAGATGAAAAGAAAAGGTCGCTTGAATGGCTGAAAACAGTTATTGATGAAGATAAAAAGCCATTAGAAGTCCTTAAAAAGGAAAATACAATAAATTTTCCGAACACGGTTATAAAAGTGGTAAAATCTAATATGTGTATGGGGTGCAGTGCGTGTATTAACATATGCCCTAAAAGTGCATTGTCGTTCGGAACAAATGAATATGGATATTATGTTCCCGTTCTTGATATCAATAAATGTATTAAATGCGGTCTATGTCAAAAAGTATGTCCTGCTTTGAATTTACCTGAAAAACACAATAGTTCCGAACCAACTTTGTACAAATTTATTGCCAAAGATGATGAGCTTAAAATAAAATCATCCAGTGGTGGGATATTTTCACTTCTTGCGGCAGAGATATTAAATAAAAACGGAGCTGTAGTCGGCTGCGCTTGGAATAAAGACTTTACTGCAGAGCATATAATGATTGAAAATATAGATGATCTGTATAAGCTTCGCAAATCGAAGTATATGCAGTCATATATGGGAGATATATATAAAATAACCAGGGAGCATCTTGAAAACGGACAATTAGTGCTTTTTTCTGCTTGTCCTTGTCAAATAGCCGGATTAAAAGCTTATTTAAAAAAAGAGTACGATAATTTGTTTCTCGTAGATCTATTGTGCGGGAATTCACCATCAGCAGGCTTTTTTAAGAAATATTTTGAAGAACAATTTCCTGATGGATTAAAAGAATATGAATTTAGGAATAAGTCACATGGTACCTGGGGTGGTCATACTTTAAAAATAATAGATAATGACAGTACTGAGAAAATAATAAAAAAGAATGATGACTTTTATCAAAAAGCTTATCATCCGCATTTAATGATCTCTAAACATTGTGAAAAGTGCAGATATCAGACTTTGCCAAGATACGGCGATATTACAATCGGAGATTTTTGGGGTATTGAAAGAAAAGAGCCGGACATAAAGAATAAAATGGGCGTTTCAGCTATCTTGTGTAATAATGATAAAGGCATGGAGCTTCTGAAAATGATATCTCCTCAAAAAATTGATGTTATGGAAGAAAAACCTTTGGCGTGGCTTGGTGGAAATGGAAGTGCATTAAAGGGTAAACATAACTGGGCTTCTCCAAATAGAGATGAATTTTATAAAGCAATTAACAATATGACATTTTCACAAGCGGTAAGATATGCTGAAAGCCAAAGCTTTATGTCTAACATCCAGGCTGAATATAATTCATCAATGCCTTTGCATTATAATACCAGATCTTTACATTTTATATTTGATCCAAAACAATGGGAGGAACATTATATTCTTGGAAAAACCGTATTGATCCCAAAAAATAAAAAGCCGCTGCCGAAACAGTTTGCGATGCTTCCTTTACTTAGTAATTTGAAATCTCAAAAAAAATATAGATTTGATATGAGATTCAAAGTATTATCTGAGGCAAAGCAGATTAATTTTCATGTGATGAATTCAATAACTAAGGAGTTGCAAATCATTTATAAGCATAAGATCACAATTGAAAATCTGGATAAGTGGCAAACAGTTAGTGCCACATTTACTGCAAGATCTGATTTCTTTGACGTTTTTTCTGTAGGAGCTACTCAAGTATCCGGAGAAAATCGAAGACTTGTTATTGACTATTTAACTATTAAGGAAGAAAGTAAATGATTACTATTAGAAAAATAAAAAAAGAAGATGGGCGGTTGACATCTGATATTGAAATTTCATCGCAAGATAATAATACTATTTTTTCGCTTTTTATAGATGTCGATAAAGAATACGAACAATATTTAGTAACAGAAAGATCTGATGCAATTGTTGTAGGAATTATTATATATGCCATGATGAATGGTCATGATGTTATATGTGAAGATCCTATTACATCGGAATTATATGTTATGATACAAAATCAGCTTATCCCAACATTAGCTAAGCATGATAAGAAATTTTATAATACTGTTATTTATGCAAAAACTGAGGATGAGCCTATTCCAAATATAGGTGCTGTTGGAACCGGTAACAGTTTAGGAACCGATTCTATGTGTACAATAGCACAATATTATAATTCGCCATCAAAAGAATTAAGATTAACACATCTTTTAACAAGTACTGGTGGTGTTGTAGGTGGATACTATCAAAATAATAACTGGGATTTTTGTTCGCAAAAATTAATGGAGAAAGAAAAAAAAGTTGCAGAATTATTAGGATTGCCGCTTATACATGTAAATACTAATTTGCCAAAGCTATATAAGATCAGAGCTGATTATTATTTAGAATATTGGTTGGTAATGTTGGTAATGTCTTTGGGAAAATTATTCTCGACATATTTTCTTTCATCTGATGGTGCAGATTATAGTCATTTTAATGTCAGTGAAACATACGGTCATGCATGTAGTTCATATGCATTATTATTAACTACGTGTTCTTCAATAAGCGGAGGATTAAGATTTATTTCCGGTGGAGGTGAATTGGACAGATGTGAGAAAATAGGAAAAATTGCTGAATTTTCTGTAGGAAGAGATAATTTACAAAGCTGTCTTACAGAACATTATAACTGCATGGTTTGTCAGAAATGTAAGAGAAATCTTGTTTGTATGGATGCTATGGGTGTTTTAGATAAGTTTTCAAAGTCATATGATATTAAATATTATAAACAACATAGAAATGATTATATAAAATATATGTGTGATCAGGTTAATCAAGGTCACGGTAAATATATGCAGTTAGCGTATGATTTAATAAAAAAGCGAGAACCTGATTTAATTGCACGTTATACATTTTCAGAAGAAAAAATGTTAAGTCGTTCTAATGAACTTGAACGGCAAAGGAATGTTTATAGAAATTATTCTAAAATTTTCCGTAATTCGTTGAAAACAAAGAATTTTATTGATGAACTTAGAAAGAAATTTGAACAAAATGATATAAAGAAAATTATTGTTTATGGTCCTGAAAAATCATATGCTGTTGCATTTTTTAAAGAAATTTTATCAGATTTAAATATAGAAATAGTCGCTGTAGTTGAAAACATAAAAGGTGAACTTAGATATGATCTGCCTCATATCCCTGAAAATACAATAGAATATCCCGAATGCGATGCTATTATAGTATGTAATGTTGATAAACCGGAAATTATAGAAAAAAAATTATCATATTTTGTGAATGTTCCTGTATATAGATTTGAAGATATCATGGCACTTAGGTTAAAAGATAAAACAGGGGAAAAAGCATAGTAATTTCCTGATATCTATTAATATTTTTGGCTGCTGTGTTTCAAGGGATATATTCCCTGATGATCAAGATAAATATAATATACAGCAATATGTCGCTATTTCATCGCCAATGTCTAATTATTTGCCGGCTCCGTCTTATGAAATCACGGCAAGTGATTTAGAAGATGCTGTAAACAAAAAAAGACGAGGATTTAATTTTTTGCAGAGATGTTTTTTGCTTGATTATAATAAAAAATGTTTTGATTATATTAATAAGAAAAAATCTGACTACATTATTCTGGATTTTGCAGATGCCAGATTGCCTATAGCATTATTTGGCGAAAAAGATTATGTATCATGCGGAACTTTTTTCAATGAAAATAGAAAAGGGTTGGAATCAAAGTTCGGAAAACCTAATATTTATAAATTCGACCATTGGGATAAACAACAGTGGAAAGAATGTATAAATTGGTTTTGTGATGAGATATTAAAAAGCTATGACATAGAAAAAATAATACTTGTTGAAGTATATACTGTTGATGAATATATTGACAAATCTGAAAAATTTTGTAAATTTCCTGATAACAGGGTTTTGTTGAACAAAAAGGTCAATGAGCATCTAAAATACATATTTGATATATGCTGTGAAAAATTACAGGGCTGTCATATTATCAGAATGCCTGAAAATGTTTTTGGCTCGGCTTTTCATAAATTGGGATTACTTCCGCTTCACTACCATGATCTGTATTATGAATATGCTTTTAAAGCAGTTCAGCTTATCACTTGTGAAAAGCCTGAAAATGAAGAAGAAGTACTGGAAAAACTCAGGAAAGAATACAGTGATCTGTTAAAATACAAACGCATGGAGATAGAAAGTGATTATTTCAGATCACATAAAGCAACTTATGAAAGGCTTGAAAAGTATTCATATTGTTTCAGCACCGTAATAAAGAATTATGATAAAATATTAGCTGATATTAATTTATATATGCATGAAAATAATATAAAAAGAGCAGCATTTTATGGCGGTGGGCTATCAACAGATGTAATGACTGCATTTTTAGAAAAATGTGACATAAAAATAGATTATATAATAGACAGACACAGCAGAAATTCGGATATACCGATCATATCACCGGACGAAAAAGAATATCCTGAAACTGATTTGATAATAGTGTGTACAGTAAATAATATTGCTGTTGGAATCAAGAAAGTAAAAAGCAGAACTGATACAATGGTAGAAAGCATCTATACTTTTTTGCCAGAAAAGTAAAAAGCTGATTTAAAGACTTAAAAAAATCCGCAAAATGACGGAAGGAAAGGAGACAAGAAATGAAGAAAATATTCTATTCAGTAAAATACAAATCACTAGGTTCAAAAGGCGCTCGTGTAAAGTGGTTCGACAATCTAGCTGATGCAAAGGCATTTAGTCAGGACGGCGTCAGAGAAAAGCCGGTAGCACATACATTCACCAGAGAATACAGCATAGAAGAAATGGGATATCTGATAGAATCTCAGAAAGTTAAATTACCAATAAGAAATTATACTTAATATTTCCTTTATTACCTGCCGAAAAAAGATAAGATCAGCTCGATGTATGATATAGAGGGCTGATTTTTCTGCATTATTTGCTATTGCATTTTTTATAGGAATATGCTATAATTATAATGGCGTGTCAGATCGTGTAATATAACAAAAACCGCATAAAATGTTAGTTTTGCAGTGTTTAAAGCGTGATAAAAACTTTAAAAAATTATCATATCTGATGTGACTGCCGTATTCATATTATTATGAAAAAACTGAATTGAGGTATTTGTCATAATGGGAATAAATGAAGAATTGACAGCAGTTGAAAAGAGAATAAATGCACTTTCAAGGAAAGTTAGCATAAATCAATTTAAATGGAATTATATGTTCTGGAACTCTCTTGTAAAAGACGGTGAAGAACCGCTTGCGTCGAGAAAGGAATTTTTTTTCAAGCTTAAAGCAGAAGATGAGAATATGATAATTCCTCAAAAGATAAATGTGATGCTTTTAGAGGAGCTTTCAGAGATACTTAAAAAAGAGAATATTTCATACTGGCTCGATTTCGGAACGCTTTTAGGTGCTGTGCGTCATAAAGGCTTTGTGCCATGGGACGATGATATTGATATTGCCGTTATGCGCTATGATTTTGACAGACTTGTAAAAGCGGTTGAAAAAAGCAAGTATTTCCGTCTTTGGAATAACTATATAGTTGATACGCAGTGCTGTCGTGTTGTAAGGTTCATGTCATCAAAATATGCAATACCTAATTTTATTGATATTTTTATATATGACAGATGTGATTCTGTTTCAGATGAGACATGGGAAAAATACCGTAAATATAAGGGCGAATTTTCAGAAGCAATAAGAGCATATGATTTTCATCATGTCAATGAGGATATACCCTATAAAGGGGACAGGCTTTATAGTCTTGCTGTAACTCAAAAGGATGAAGTTGAATATCTCGATAATATGGTAAAAGAAAAGAGTCAATTGATACTAAACAGTGAAAACGGAAACGATAACGGTATCATATGGGGAATAGACAACTTTTCATTCTTCCCAAGGAAAAAATGTATTTTTTCACATGATGATATTTTCCCGTTAAAGTATGTTGAATTTGAGGGCGGTGTTTATCCTGCACCTGCGAAAACTGATGATATACTTGCGGACAAGTATGGCAATATATATACTTTACCCAATGATATGATGTCTCATCATCATTTCAGGATAGATGATGAAATGATGATGAGCTATAAGAAAATAATTGAAAAGGGGAATTTCAAATGAGCAAAAGTTCTATAGAACAGCTTGACAGTGCTTTTAAAAGTTATTCTGTAAATATGGAAAAAACTTTTTCGGAGTTCAAAGCGAATGTATCAAAAATGCTTTCCGATGCAAAAGATGACATAAGTCTCGGCGAGCCGGGCAAAGCCAAAGAAGTTACTGATAAAATAGCAAAGCTCAATACAACGCTCGACAGGCTCAATAAAAGTGTTGATGTATATGAGTATCAGATGAATTATATGTTCTGGAATAACTACCGCAGTGAAAATGAATCTGTGCTCGATGCAAAAAAGAGATTCTTTTTAGGTCTTAAACCGGACAATGAAGATGTAGTTGCTGTTCAGAAAGCCGCTTTGCTTTTGATGAAAGAAGTAAAAAGGATATGCGAAAAGCATGATATAGAATACTGGCTCGATGTGGGTTCTCTTATGGGTGCTGTACGTCATAAAGGCTTTATACCGTGGGCAACTTCTTCATATATCGGTATCATGAGGAAGGAACTTGAAAAATTAAAAGATGCTGTAAATAATGAAGAAACATATATAAAGCTTGACAACTTTAATGCGATAAGAATGCAGTGCTGCAATATTATAAGAATTAAATTCAAGGACAGCGGCATTCCTCTTTTTATGGATGTATTTGTGTATGATTTTTGTGATAAGTCTGATGATAGTGCGTGGAATGAATATCGTAAGCATAGACGTGAATTCAGCAGAAGCCTTATGAAATACAAGCCTGTTCCTTTGGAGGGCACAGGTATTGATATTGTTGAAAAGCATAGGATAATCAATGAAGAACATCTTGGTGTTATAAAAGATACATTTGAAAAACATCAGAAAAAACTAACAGATTCTATAGGACTTGACAACGAGGACGGCAAGGCTGTTATATGGGGAATAGATAATTTTTCGTACTATGTCGGAAAGAAATGTATATTGAAAAAAGAAAGCATATTCCCGCTGAAAAAGCTTAGCTTCTGCGGAGAGGAATATCCTGTTCCGAATGATCATATTGCATTTTTAAAATGTAAATATGCTGATATATACAAGCTCCCCGATGATATCCTTGCACAGCATAATATAAAGCGTCCTGCTGAACTGATAGAAAAATACAAAGCACTTACAGAAAAATATTCAAAATAAGTATAGATTATATTTCCGGGCGGTATCTGTAAAAATACCGCCTGCGGAGTATTCAAATCAATTTTTGAGCCGATATGAGCTTTTAAAGTCGGAGCAAAGCGTGATAAGCTTGTTTTATCATGCTGCGACATGGTTATATCGGCTTTGATAATTAAAAAAAGGAGAGCGATATAATATGACCGCTTTGATATTGAATTCCGGGCTTGGCAGCCGTATGGGGGTACTTACAAGTGAACACCCTAAGTGTATGACAGAAATATCGTCCAGAGAAACGATACTCAGCAGACAGCTTGCGCTCATATCACAGGCAGGCATCAAAGATGTTGTTATGACAACGGGTGCGTTTGACAGTGTTCTTGTGAATTACTGCAAAAGCCTTGATCTTGATATAAATATCAGGTTTATCAAAAATCCTGTATACGATAAAACAAATTATATATATTCAATATACTGTGCAAGAGAGTATCTTAAAGATAAAGATATCCTGCTTATGCACGGAGATCTTGTTTTTGAAAATACTGTTTTTGATGATGTCATAAACAGCAGCCAAAGCTGTATGACGGTAAGTTCCGTGCTTGACCTTCCAGAAAAGGATTTCAAGGCAGTTATAAACGACGGAAAAATAGAAAAGGTCGGCATAGAGTTTTTTAAT
>CADBQZ010000099.1 GCA_902796865.1 uncultured Ruminococcus sp.
GAAGCATTTCAGGTTCTTCATAGGTCATCACTATGTCGTCTATCCTTGCTTTTTCAGCATAGATAAGCACGGCCTCTCCAAGCTCCGCCAATATATCCATTGTATCGAAGTGGAGCGAAAAATGTCCGCTCTGCATTCTTGAAAAGTCTAAAAGCTCCTCGACCATCTGTGAAAGACGCTCGGTTTCGCCGGATATTACCCTTATACCCTTTCTTATTATAACAGCATCTCTTTCGGCGCTTATTGTTTCCGACCAGCCTCTTATAGCTGTGAGCGGAGTTCTCAGCTCATGGGACACCGACGAGATAAACTCGTTTTTCATAGCATCTGCATTGGAAAGCTCATCAGCCATATGGTTTATCGCCGTACAAAGCTCGCCTATCTCGTCATTGCTGTGATTTTTTATTCTCTCGGAAAAATCACCGAGTGCGAATTTTCCTGCTGTTTTGCTTATCTGTCTTACGGGCTTTATTATCGAATTCATGAAATAATATCCCGTAAACGCAAGAAGAAGCAGTATAGCGATACATACAAATGTAAGGGCGGCTATATATGCCGTTACCGTTTTATCTGTTTCCGAAAGAGAGACCGCTGCTCTTATAGCCATGCAGTCTTTTCCAAGATCTTCTATGAGATATGAAGCAGTCATCACTCTTTCACCGTTTTCAAGACTTCCGGTATAATATCCAAAGCCGTTTCCGGAATCTTCTGCTTCCTTTATGTCGGGAAGATCCGGCGTTTCGGCAAGACTTTCGGGTTCAAATCCTGATGATGTTTCGCATATCCGTCCTTTTGTATCTATTGCCATAAGCTCCATTTTATCTTTATCAGGGAAGCTGTGGATTATATTTCTGAGTTCCGATCTGAAATCAACAGAATCGTCCCCGGCATACATCGAAAGTATACCGGTAACTGAACTCAGCTTGGAATTCAGATACTGTTTCACCGAGCTGTAGTAATAGCCGTGTATGATGTATATAAAAACCATCTCAAGCAAAAGCATTATCATAAATACTATGCCCATGTTGCTTACCAGCCAGCGTTTAGTGATGCTTTTTTTAGTCAAGAAAAAACTGCCCTCCTTAAATTTCAGGATAATGAAAGATCATTCTTCCTCCCATTTGTATCCATATCCCCATATAGTCATTATATAACGGGGCTTTGAGGGTTCGTCTTCTATCTTCATTCTTATTCGTCTTATATTTACATCAACGATCTTATCATCGCCGTAGTAATTTTCACCCCATATATGGGTAAGTATGCTCGAACGGTCAAGCGCAGTATTCTTATTATTTAAAAAATACTCCATTATCTGATACTCGACCTGGGTAAGGTCTATGACCTTGCCGTTTTTTGAGACAGTCCTGCTTTTTAAATTAAGCTCAAACGGTCCGGAATGAAGCAGCGTCGTATCATCTTCTTTTATAAAGCTCATGCAGACACGCCTGTATATCGCATCGACACGGGCAGTAAGCTCAGACGGCGAAAACGGCTTTGTTATGTAATCGTCCGCACCTATCATAAGTCCGCTTACCTTATCCATTTCCTGTGCCTTTGCAGTAAGCATTATTATACCGAGAGTAGAACTTTTTTCACGGAGTTTTTTACAAACCGTAAATCCATCTATTCCCGGCATCATAACATCGAGAAGTATTATGTCAAAATTGCCTTTTTCTTCGACAAATTTCCTCAAAGCGTCCTCTCCGCAGTTTACATCGTAAACATCATATCCGGCACGCTTTAAGTTTATGACAACAAATTCTCTTATAGCATCTTCGTCCTCGCATACAAGTATACGTTTCATAAATTAAACACCATTTCCCTTTCAGCTTTTGAATCTGAATCTTGATATAAGGGAGGCATCTGTTGTATACAGACTGTTTTCCCTGTTGTATTTTATATAATAATATTTTCCGTATCCGGAATGCAGAAGTGTATATCCTTCCTTCTGAGCATCATCTTTTTCTTTTTCAGATACGGTCAAAAGTGTAAATATCTCTTTTGCGGTCTCCGGGTCATCACCATACCCTAAAGTCACGGAATTTTTTTCGATATCTCTTTTTGCAGTTACTCTTCCTCTCCATTCATTCGGGATAAGGAAGTAATAGCCGCTTGTAAGACTGTATAAGCTTTCGTATTCGGGTATCACAGCACCGCTGTCTGATACGGTATACCACGAAGTAAAATAAACAGGTTCTCCCGAAAGCCCGTCATATCCCGGGCAGATATGCGGTACAGGTATCTCCGGTGTTCCGTCGCCGTCTATATCATCGGTAAGATACTGTGCTGGTCTTGCTGTGCTTCTGTTCAAGCGTTTCTGCGAAAGCTGTTCTTCTCCGTCACAGAAAAGAAGATCGGTAACGACATTGCCGCCTGCGGTCTGTGCATCTATATAAATATAAGTTCCGCCGTCTTTGCTTTTGAGCTTTATATTTTTATATCCGATATAGCTCTCATCGAGCGCTGTGGAGCTGCTTTTGAAAGTTCCCTCTTTTCCCGGGGAATACACTACTGCCGACGCTATCTTTGAAGCAGACTGTGACGATATCGAAAGAAGCTCCGTTTCGCCGTCCGAATCAAGATCCGCTGTCTCGAAATATGAATAAGGCTCGTTCTCAAACGAAGTATCAAGTGCTTCGTCCGAATAGCTGTAGATGTAAAAAGCCTTTTCGCTTATGTTCGGCAGGATATATCCTACTATTATCTCAGTCTTTTCAAGGCTTCCCAGATGACTTATCTCTATCTTGTCGAGCTCATTACCGTCCGCTTTCGCATCATACACAGAGCGCCATTTTCCGTCCGTCTGATCCAAAACGTTCATGTGAAGCTCGTTTTCGCTATTTTCTTCGCTTTTTAAGCGGTAAAATACCAGAGCTTCATCATTATCATCATCGTCAAGATCGCCTAAGATAAATGCGGACAGATTATTTCCACTTTTCGGATATTCAAGTTCCATTTCCGAACCGGTATAATTTTTAAGCGCCGTATATATAAGCTCCTGTTTTTCACCGAGCTTCGGCGGCGACAAAAGGCTGTCTATGCTTCCGCCGAATATACATCCGCTCAGAAGAGTGCAAAGGGATACACAAAAAATGAGTACCGAAAAAGATCTTTTTATCTTCATTTTCCTTTGCTTCTCCTTTGCATCATATTGTAAAGGGATTTATTCCCTTTCATTTATCGGTCTGTATTCACGCTTGCTTGCAACAGCCTTATAAGCCGGACGGATTATCCTCTTTCCGGTTATCTTTTCTTCTATCCTGTGCGCCGACCAGCCTGCTATTCTTGAAACTGCAAAAAGCGGTGTATACAATTCTTCCGGGATATGGAGCATCTTGTAAACAAGTCCCGAATACATATCCACGTTTGCACATACTGCCTTGTCGATACCCTTGACTTCCTTCATTATATCAGGGGTAAGTCTTTCTATCGTATCAAGAAGCTTGAATTCAGCCTCTATCTCCTGTCCGGCAGCAAGCTCAAACGCTTTCTTTTTAAGTATCTTTGCTCTCGGGTCGGAAACAGTATATACCGCATGACCCATTCCGTAAACCAGACCCGAACCGTCGTTCGCTTCCTTTTTGAGCACTTTCTTTATGTGGTCTGCGACCTGTCCTTCGTCTTCCCAGTTTTTGACATTTTCCTTGAAGTTTTCAAGCATCTGCATTACCTTTATGTTTGCACCGCCGTGTCTGGGTCCTTTGAGTGCGCCTATTGCGGCAGCGTATGCCGAATATGCGTCAGTTCCCGACGATGTAAGCACTCTGCACGCAAAAGCAGAGTTATTTCCTCCGCCGTGCTCTGCATGGAGCATAAGCAAAGTATCAAGAAGGCAGGCTTCGTCTCTTGTAAACTGTCTGTCGAGCCTCATAAGAGAAAGTATCGTCTCTGCGATAGTCTGTTCCTTTATAAGAGGGTGCATTATCATGCTTCTATGGTCGTAATAGCTCTTTTTTGCCTGATAAGCGTGTACCATTATGACAGGGAGCTTTGCGATAAGATCGCAGGCTATCCTCATCTCGTTCAAAAGACTTGCATCTTCACATTTATCATCATATGAGTAAAGAGCAAGAATGCTTCTTCCGAGCTTGTTCATTATATTTTTAGAGGGAGCTTTGAGTATCATATCAACAACAAAATTGCTAGGAAGCTCTCTCCTTTCAGATATATAATCTGTAAATGCGTCTAAAGCCTCTTTAGTTGGAAGCTTTCCGGTCAGAAGCAGGAAAACTACCTCCTCAAAGCCGAACCTTCCGTCCTTCTGGACATTTTCAACTATATCGTTTATGTTATATCCTCTGTAGTAAAGTTCGCCTTCGGCAGGGACCTTTTCACCTTCATCGACAACATATCCGTGTACGTTGCAGACTTTTGTGATACCTGCCACAACGCCCGTGCCATCTTTATTTCTAAGACCCCTTTTTACGTCGAATTTGTCGTAAAGATTCGGGTCAAACTGAGAATGTTCCGCTAATGCATCGCATAATCTTTTAATATTGGTACTATAGATATTTTCCATCTTACTCACTTCCAATCCATGTTCTCCTATATTTATTATCTCCTATAGATAATTTCTATTATACCTTATTTTTAAAGATATGTCAACTTTTTTCTTTTTCCGGGTGTCCCCGTCCGGGTGTCCCCGGAGGACAAACGCCCTGTCCCTTTTAATTTTATTGCAACCTTTAATTCCCGACCGGGTGACCCCGGTTGACAAACGCCCTGTCGCTTCTAATTCTATTTTGCCTTTTAATTCCCGACCGGCAACCCGAAAGCGGCGTGCGCCCATTATATTTAATTTGTTCTCTGCGGGCGAGCAGTGCTCGCCCCTACACTTGGTTCTAAGGTATCTTTTCAAAAAATGTCAAATTATAAATTTACTTTTGCGATGTTTTATAGGAAATCCGTAAAGCTTTAATCAGACGAAAACAAGTCGAGACTTGCTTAATTGGTACACAGTATTGCAGGCGAATTTCTTAATGTTTCTTTCTTTGTCTTACTTTCTTTTGCGTTAGCATAAAGAAAGTAAGTGCTTTTCTTTGC
>CADBQZ010000100.1 GCA_902796865.1 uncultured Ruminococcus sp.
CCCCCTTACCCCCTGCCAAAGAGGGCTAGCCCCCTTTGGGATCCCGACTTGATTTATCACATACCCCGCAAGCGGAGATGTGATAAATCAAAAAGTCCCAGACAGCAGATCTCCGACAGAAAGATAAGAAAACACTGTCCGCTTAAAAAATATCATACAGAAAATAAATACTTTTCTTACAAAGGATAACATTTACCGGGGGAGCCGTATTCCAGAATAGAAGCGGCGATGAGGACATCATCACAGAGAATAAGCTCGGCGTATTTCCCGTTTTCTCCCTTTATCTCATAGAGATAGCGTTTTGCGTTTTTACCTTTGTATTCGCTCAGAGGGAGCATACGGCTTTTCTGAAGCTCTGCATATCCCTCGTATGCTTTGTCAAAGCTTTCTGGTATCATTATATCCTCACAGCTTTGGCTGCCGACATCATACCCATTTATATTAAGAAAGCTCTCACGGGCATAACCGTCCTTCAGGATCGTTTCATTAAAGCTCCTGTGGGACGTTTTATAACGGCATATAAGAAAAGCTGCGGCACAGACCAAAACGGTCACAAGCGCCGCTGCGGCTTTTTTGGACATATATATCACCTCTCTTTTCATAATAAATAAAAACTATATATGTATTTCATTATCATAGAATGTTTAAAAGCATTTCTTATTATCCGTAAATCAAAAGGAAAAGTTTAGGTCAAGCCTTTTCAAAGGCTTGCGAAGTCCAGAGGCAGAGCCTTTGGTCGCCCTCCGCAGAGGGCGAGATCCTTAGCCGCAGGGCGCTCCGCAAGGGGTGAATTAAAAACAGTCAGGCGAACTGTTTTTAAGAGGGGACGCCCTGCAAGTGAGGGCGTCCCCTTTCAGAAGGATCTATAAATAAACCCACTCTCTATTATTAATTAAATGCAGGAGAAGTACAGGTTATGACAGTAAGACTTGATAAATTTATTTCATCTCATACAGAGATAACAAGAAGTGAGATAAAAAAACTTATTTCAAAAAAAGCCGTCACGTTAAACGGTGAAACAGTATGCGACTCAAGCTTGAAGATCGACCCTGAAAGCTGTACTGTATGTATATCCGGAAAACCCGTTGACAGCCGTGACAAGGTATACTATTTATTAAATAAACCGGCAGGATATATTTCCGCAACTTACGATAAAAAAGAAAAGACGGTAACAGAGCTTCTCTGTGAAGATCACCGCCGTAAGGATATATTCCCGGCAGGAAGACTTGACAAAGACAGCACCGGTATGCTAATACTCACAAACGACGGGGCATTAAGTCATAAGATACTTTCACCGGCAAGTCACATACCCAAATTCTATATTGTAAAACTTGCCGAAAGGTTCAGGGACGAATATGTTAAAGAATTTGAAAAAGGTGTCGTTATAGATGGCGGAGAGAAGTGTCTTCCGGCTAAGGTAAGAGCCTTTGAAACCGTTGAAAATACGGCATTGACAGAAATTTCACAAGGCAAATTTCACCAGGTAAAACGTATGTTCGAGGCGGTCGGAAACAAGGTAGAATTTTTGCATCGTGTACAGATGGGAGCGCTTATGATGCCCGTAGAATTGGGCTTCGGGAGCTATATAGAAATAATGCACAAAGATTTATCACACCTTTTAGATAAGCCCGATTTTGGGGCTGTTTTTGAGAAAATCAATGAAAATCTTTCGTCATATTCGATAAACATTTAAAGTGAAGTTTGTTTAAATAAAGCCTTGCAATTCATTTAATAATTTGGTATTATATTATATGTAAGTTAATCTATATTTTCGGGTTAGCATAATTATTTATTCTAGGAGGAAAATAAAACATGGCTAGTTTATCACTGCGTCACATTAACAAAAGATATCCGGGCGGCTTCCACGCTGTAAAGGATGTTAATTTAGAGATCATAGATAAGGAATTTATCGTACTCGTCGGCCCTTCAGGCTGCGGTAAGTCCACAACACTGAGAATGATCGCAGGTCTCGAAGAGATCTCCGACGGTGAGCTTTACATAGGCGACCGCCTTGTAAACGATATAGCTCCTAAGGACAGAGACATCGCAATGGTTTTCCAGAACTATGCTCTTTATCCGCATATGTCAGTATACGACAACATGGCTTTTGGTCTTAAACTCAGAAAAGTACCAAAGGAAGAAATAGATCAGAAGGTTAAAGCAGCTGCTAAGATACTCGACCTTGAGCATCTTCTCGACAGAAAGCCTAAGGCTATGTCAGGTGGTCAGCGTCAGCGTGTAGCGCTCGGCCGTGCGCTCGTTCGTTCACCAAAGGTATTCTTACTTGACGAACCGCTTTCAAACCTCGATGCTAAGCTCCGTGCACAGATGAGGACAGAGATCTCAAAGCTCCACCTCCAGCTCGGTACAACATTCATCTATGTAACTCATGACCAGACAGAGGCTATGACAATGGGTGACAGAATCGTTGTTATGAAAGACGGTATCATCCAGCAGGTAGATACACCTCAGGCACTCTATGAGAAGCCATGCAACAAGTTCGTTGCAGGATTCTTAGGTTCACCTCAGATGAACTTTGTAAATGCAGTTTTAAAGAAGACTATCTCAAAGTATGTTGTTGAATTCGGTTCAGCTTCAAACAGATTCGTTGTTGAAGTACCTGAAGCTAAGGCTGATGCTTCAAAGCTCGACAAGTACCTTGACAAGGAAGTTATCCTCGGTATCCGTCCTGAAAACATCCACGATGAAGAAATGTACCTTTCAAACGCTTCAACAGGTATCATTTCATGCAGCGTAGACATCACAGAAATGATGGGTGCTGAAACATATCTTTACCTCACTTGCGAAGGCACACCGCTCACAGCAAGAGTTTCACCTCGTTCAACAGCTAAGACAGGAGATCAGATCAAGGTCGCTATCGACCCGAACAAGATCCACCTCTTCGATATCGAGAACGAAGAAACTATCATTAACTGATAATTATTCAATAAACATAAAGGCTGAGACTTCAAATGAAGTTTCAGCCTTTAATTTTTGCCGCTTTTAAAAAAAGCGGCAAAAAAGTATTTTCAGCATTTCTTTGCTTCTGCAAAGAAACGCTTGCAAAGAAACAGACAACCTTTCTTTTATACAAAAGAAAGATTGATAAAGAAAGAAATGTTAAGAAATACGTCTTCAATACTGCGTACCCATTAAGCAGGTCTCGACTTGGTTTAGTGTGATTACAACCTAGCTGATTTCTTAGAAAGCATCGCAAGAGTGAATTTATAATTTGACATTTTTTTGGAAAGATACGTTAGAGCCAAGTGTAGGGGCTGGCG
>CADBQZ010000101.1 GCA_902796865.1 uncultured Ruminococcus sp.
CTTTTTTTGCTATAAGATCGGTAAGCTTTTTATTTTTTCCCGAAAAAACCTTTTTGCCTTTTTTTATATCAATTCCCGTAATATTTACAACAAGGATAGTAAAATCCGGAATGTTTTCAATAGAATCCAAAAACATAGCAAGCTTGTCTGCTGTAAGCTGCTCTGCATCAAGATCGTTTACAAGTATCCCTTTTTTATCCGAAAACATAGGACATATATCTATGCTGTCGGTAAGCTCGCTGATATCAAGTTCGCTTCCATCAAACTTTAATATATCATCATAATAATTGTTTCCTAACAGTTTTTTAAAAAGAGCTTTTGTTGTATTCTCAACGGTAAGAACATCTTTTCCGTAAATATAATAAACATTTCTGACATCTCCGGCTCTTATACTTTTCATAAGATCCGAAGGGTTAGTTTCAGGCATTTATCAAAGACCTCCTACCGTAAATTTACCATTTTTATCTGCTGTAACGACCACATTACTATTTTTTATAAGCGAAGGATCGTAAGTTATCCCATCATACTTAGGTGCAATAACAGCACGGCATAGATCAGTATCAAACAAAGCATCATACTCTGCTATAACATCTGCCGGACCGCAGCTAGTATTACTGCATATAAGGCTGAAATCACCGTATCTGATGCTTATGCTCCCATTATTTAAAGTTATATCCGCTTCGCCTACAGTATCAGATATATCATTTATATCAGCAAGTATCGGAACAGTACCGCAAAGCATATCCGTGTTTCCTAATATAGTATCATGGGGTATCGTAAGCTTTTTAGTCTCAATAAGCTCAAAACCTCTGTCATATATAGATATTGCCTGATAAGGAGCAGCTGTAAGATAAAGACTGTCTGCTGTTCTTATATTTTCATCTTCCAGATATCTAAGACAATAATCAATGTTTTTCGCCTTTCCGCTAAGATCAATAATACAGCATTTTGAACTGTTAGTTACCACTAAAACATCAATATCTTTATTGCCCAGCAATGCTATCCTGAGTTTTCCTTCAGATATGACCGACTGTAAAACACCGCATATAGTTAATAATGATAATGCTGAAGAAATAAGCAAAAGCATTGCCTTGCGGCTTTTAAAGATCATAAATAAAAATAGTACAGCAATAGCTGATACAACAACAGCAACACCTAATCCATATCCGAAGCTTATACCGGCAAAAGAAAACTTTCCGACAAATCTTACAGTCGATATAACTATATCCGCCAGCATACCTGTTATCTTGATAAGAAATACAGGCTCTATGAAAAATAATACAGATACTATCAGTGACAGGACCAGGATAATCATACATACAGGTATCAAAAGGATATTAGCTATCGGCGATAATAATGAAAACTCACCGAAAAACGCCGCTGAGACAGGAGCTGTGCCAATTGACACGAAAAATGTATATGCACAAGCTTTGAATATCTTTTTTATTCTTGTATCAGTTTTTATTGGAGATGTCATATACGGTGCAAAACACCCTGCTGACAATGCACCGACAACAGACAGCATAAGCGACGGGTCTGCTGCGGCGAACGGACATGGAAGAGTAAGCAGAATAAAAGCGATAGAAACAGATGATGCTGTATCAGCTTTTCTGAAAAACAGCGGTGCCGAAATACCAATAAGCATCATAAGAGATGCTCTGAGTATTGATACTGACATTCCGCTGAATACAGCAAAAAATAATACGACCGCTGATATGATCATAGCTTTTTTGATTCTTCCGGCTCTTCTTTTTCTTAATATATAATTAAAAATGCCGCAAAATATCATAAGATGAAGACCGGATACCGCCATAACATGACCTATGCCTGTCCTGTAAAACAGCGTTTTATCATTTTCTGTCATCCTGGATTTATCACCAAACAGCATTCCGCATATAAGTCCGCTTTGATCCGACGGCAGATTGCGGCCTATAAAGCTCTTCAGATCTTCACGATAATCTTTAAGGATACGTGAAAATGAAAATTTTGCAGTTCGCTCTATCTCCAGGTAGCTGAATTTATCACAGCATAAAAATATACCTTTTGATCTGTAGTGATCTTTTGTATCAAAAAGATAATCATTTTCAAACTGCTTGGGTTCACCTTTAAAATATACATTGTCGCCGATATCACAGTCGCAGTCGTCAGAATACAGATAAAGCTTTACACCGCTTTTGCCATCAAGCGTACCCTTTACAAGATATGAAGCACGGTCATTTGAAAGCTCTTTTATTTCCAGTATCTCACCGTTAAATTCACATTCCGTTCCGCTTTTTGATATTATCTCTTTGTATGTTGTTATATCATAGATCATATAATATGAGACGGCTGATAAAAAAGCTATCGAAACAACAGCGATCTGTTTAAGCTTCCATTTAAATATAAAAACCGAAGCCGTACAAAATAAGGCTAATGCCGCAAATAGAAGAAACCAATAACTTTGGAAAAGAATACAACCCCAAAGTCCTGCGCCCCACGAAACTGCGGCATATACTGCCTTTCTTATCATTTAAAAAACA
>CADBQZ010000102.1 GCA_902796865.1 uncultured Ruminococcus sp.
CTTGCATATAAAAAAGCTTATGCAGGATCATGTCATCTTAAACGGTGATATTAGATTGCCCGTAAGCCGGCAGGGCGCAAAGGAACTGCGTGATATTGTGATCTTAAAATAAGCATTCCTGAAGAGATAGGGAGTAAGTGATCGTACTATAGTGTAACGGTGGGGCGAACGGTAAATATCTATATCGCCAATAGCATTCTGTCACATAAAAAAGAAAATAATATAACAAAATTATTTTCTGTTCAACTGGGTATTTTGGAGAACTTAAAGTTATAAGTATTGAAATAAAAACTCCTTTATTATATTCTGTATTTTTATTTTTGTTAAGTACCGGTTTAAAAATTCGCTGATGGCGTACAGAAAAAAATGACGATATAAAAATGAAAAAAAGTATTGACAGTCGGTAGAAAGATATGATATAATAATACATATGCCGGTGTGATGGAATTGGCAGACGTGCGAGACTCAAAATCTCGTGTCCGCAAGGACGTACCGGTTCGACCCCGGTCACCGGCACCATTGAGATCGCAGGTTCTATATATGGAACCTGTGATTTTTTATATAGTTTCGACTTTATTGAAACTATATTTTAAAGCAGATCATATTTTAATAAGAAGATTAGTTATGGATATAAAGAAAAGATTATATGAGTTTATAATAAACCGCAGAGCAAAGATTGTAAAAAACAGGTGGGTATTTATGAGCTTTATTGGACATTATTCGGATAATCCGAAATACCTGTCTATAAAGCTGCACGAGCTTTATCCTGAGATCGAGATAATATGGTGTGTAAGACCTGAATATCTAAGTCTGCTTCCGGAATATGTTACCGGCGTTGAATATGGTTCCCATGAAGCTGCAAAATATATGTCATCAGCGGAAGTCATAATAGACAATGTTTATGGTGAACGTGCTTTTAATATTTTTGGAAACAGTATTTTTAATAAGATGAAGGCAAAGGTATTAAGCCATTTTTTATATAAAAAAGGTCAGAGGATATATTCTACATGGCATGGCACACCACTGAAAAGAATGGGAAGAGATCAGATCGGAAATAATCTTTCCGGTTATGAATGCCGGGGACTTAAAATGCTTCTTGGGAACAGATTTACTATGGATATAATGAAGCATCTTACATTTGATAAAGTCCCCATGGAGGTATTGGGGTCGCCCAGGAATGATATACTTTTTGAGCATGATGCTGATATTATAAAGAAAAAACTCGGTCTTTCTTTGGACAAAAAGATCCTGCTTTTTGCACCGACATTCCGCAATGACGGCAGAGATGTTGAGGGCAAAAATCTGAACAGAAGCGGTCTCGATCAGTTAGCCATGATAGATCTTGACAGGTTATTCAAAACGCTTCATGAAAGGTTCGGCGGTGACTGGGCTATGGTATGCCGTTTTCACTATAATGTATCGGAAATGGTTGATTGGGGACACCTTGAAAGAAAATGCTGCGGCAGAGTTATAAATGGGAATCTGCATGATGATATGTCAGAGTATCTTTCAGCAAGTGATATACTTATTACAGATGCAAGTTCATGTATGTTCGACTATATGATAACGGAAAGACCGTGCTTCTTGTTTTTTCCGGATATAGACAACTATGCAAATAAAGAAAGAGGCTTTTATATTCAGATAGATGAGCTTCCTTTTCCTATGGCTGTTGATTTTAATGAGCTTATTGATTCGATAATGGATTTTAACAGCGATACATACAAGGAAAAAGTTTGCAGATTAAAAGATAGATTGGGATATATGGAGGACGGCAATTCCTCACAGAGAATATTGGAGTGGATATTTAAAGATGCAGGCGGCAAATAAAGTTATATCAAAATGGAGATCAATGTCAGATGCTGCAAAAGCTTCTATTGTATTTGTAGTATCATCGTTTCTCCTGAAAGGAATATCATTCATTACTACCCCTGTATTTACAAGACTGATAGATACTGAGCAATACGGCATTATCGCCGAGTTCAATTCCTGGCAGACTGTTCTTGAAGTTTTTGCACTTCTTGGACTTACTTCAGCAGGGGTATTTAATGTAGGCCTTAATGACTATAAGGACAGAAGAAGTCAGTATATGTCACTGGCGCTGACCGTATGCAATATTTCAACGCTTATCGTTTTTACAGTAATAATGTTTTTAAAGATACCGTTTGGAAGCGGCTTTATTCTTCCGACCGGGCTTCTTGCAGCGATGTTTTTGAATTTTATGATACAGCCTGCACAGATATTCTGGATGACAAGACAGCGGTATGAATATAAATACAAGCTTGCGGTTTTGCTTACAGTACTTTCAACGTTCCTTATACAGGGTGGATCAATTATTTGCGTTATGATGACTGCTGATACAAATAATTTAGCAGCGGTGAAGATATGGAGCGGAGTTTTAGCCGGTGCTGTTATTTCGATACCGATATATATATATATTTACGTTCACGGCAAATGCTTTTACGAACGTGATATGCTAAAACAGCTTTTGAAATTTGCTTTGCCGCTTTTGCCGCATTATCTTGCACAGCATATAATGGCAGGTGCGGACAGGATAATGCTTGCTAATATGACAAGCAGATCTGAGGCGGGCATATATTCTGTTGTGCTTAATATAAGTGTTATTGCCACAATAATCTGGAATTCTATAAATGCTTCTATAGTACCTTATACATTCGAGCATATGAACGAAAAGGATTATAAAAGCATAAATAAAATGGTGATACCTATAATAGCAGGTTTTGCTTGTATATGCGTTATAGTAACTGCGGCAGCGCCCGAGATAATATGGGTGCTTGCACCGAAGGAATACCAAAGCGGAGTATATGCTGTTCCGCCGGTAGTAGCTATGGCTTTTCTGTCAGCTTTGTATAACATTTATGCAAATATAGAGTTTTATCATAAAAAGTCGATATATATCGCTTTTGCTACAGTTGTTTCAGCGGCTGTTAATGTAGGGGCAAACGCTTTGTTGATACCATTATTTGGTTTTGTGGGAGCCGCATATACGACCCTTATATCTTATATCGTTCTCATTATGATACACTATTGGGGATACAGAAAAGCGCAGAAAGAGCGTGTTTACAACGACAAGCTAATAATGCTTATGGCGCTATCAGGCATTGCGGTATGTGAGTTTATGAATCTGCTGTATCTGAATAATATAGTAAGGTATATCGTTTTAGGCTGTATATTCATTATTGCTCTGATATTCAGAAAAAAATTTATATCTGTGGTAGTCCGTCAGATAGAACGAATAAGGGCACATTGATATAATTAAAGCAGGTATGGTTGTAACATACCTGCTTTTTTATAGATAATATCAATGCCAGAAGCAAATCAGTCTTTCGAGTTCTGTAAGCATATTCGGGTCGTGTTTATGCAGCAGATAATCGTGTATCGAGATAAGGAGCGCTCCGAAGAGTATCCATGATATAACTGTTGTGATAGAAAGCGCACAAACACTTTTTCCTGAAATTACCGGGAATTTTTCAATTCTGGACTGAAGTTCAAGTGCCATAAATATTGATAAAAGTCCAAGTATAGGAAGTATATCTCCGAGATAGTCAACGATGATACCGCCGACACAGAAATCCATGAATGCTACTATTACCGAAAGGATCGGGATAAGAATATAAGTGTAGCTTTTTATGCGGTTGTCATTATATCTGTAAGGAGATGTTTTTCTGTGCCTTGTATGCCATACAAAGAATGGTGCGGCAGCGAATCCGAAAAGTATTATCGGCAGATTGAATATACCGAAGTTTGCTGCTTCATACATATATTTTCCTTCGTTGCAAAGCAGAGCGCCGGATTGTGCTATATACGGGAAATCGCCGGTGAATGCAAACGGCTGAAGGAAATAATGCACGAACGATGACGGAAGAAGTGAAATATCTATTTTATTTGCGTGTATATCACTTACTGTAAGCTGATAAGCCTGTCCAAAATCAAAGTATGAGCCGAATCTTGCTTTGTTATACATAAAGACGAACACAAGTCCTATAATAACTGGTACGATGAATGCCGCAGCAGATGAGATCTTCTTTTTGATCGTGTATTCACGTCTTACAAGTATAGCTATGAAGACAGGAGCAAGTATCAGTGCACTTATTGATTTGGAAGGTCGTGACTGTACACAGGCTGCGAATGCAAGACCGCTTATGATAAGCAATGGGATGGATTTTTTTTCATTAAGACGGTTATAAGCACCAAATCCGGTCCATAAGCATAGCAGCAGGAAGAAGGTGCCGACGACCGACGGAAGACTGTATTGGCTCGAATACTGAACGCCAAGATATATACCAGTCATCATAGGGGCGGCTGCAATGCTGACTAGCAGCAGCAAAAGATTAGGTTTCTTTATGAATTTTTTGATAAATGCAAGTATCGCTCCTGTTGCTGTTATTGCGGCAAGTATTCCGAAGAATACACAGGTCGAGTTCATAGTAGGAAGATCACCGTTTATCCAGTAATACGGAACGTAGTACAGGAATATAGGAACTACAGTATAATATGAATAGTATTTCCCGTCGTGATATGCTCTGTCCCAAAGATAATTCAGACCGTCACGCTGTGAATAGTCGTAAGGGTTTTCAAGCGCCATAAATTCCTGATCCGGTTCTGTTTCAAGATACAGTCTGTCTTCCGTGAAAGCATCATACATCTGGACGTATGGATCTTTGTATGTCAGATCCATATCGGCTTTGTAGTCTATCGGTATTTCATCCTTTTCTCTGAACTCAAACATTGACATACAGCATATACCGGTCAGAACTATTATTGCTGCACAGTGGAAACGATTTTTTGAATCATATGTGATCTTGTAGAGATCGTAAGTCACTATTGCTATGACTGCGAGTATAACTGCAAGGAGTATCAGCATTCTTATAGTTTCAAATGTATACGGCAGAGCAAAAGACATTGAAACTGAACTGAGTTTTACAGAGTGATTCTGCATTTCGCTTATGTTTACCTGAAATGATCTTAGCTGTTCATACGGCTTTATAGCAAAATCCAGTGGCTTTTCGTATTTTCCTGAAAAATACTTGCTTCCGACAGAAATAAAGCTGTTTGAGAAATTGTTATCCTTCATAGCAATAGTTGCTTTAAGGAATGTATCTTCGCTTTCAAATTCAAGCCTTATGGATCTTATATTCTCCTTGGAATTTACGTCAAAGATCACACTGCCGTCGCTGCTGAAAACTATTCCGTCCGGTGCGATAGAGACCGAGTCTGAAAAGTCGGTATGAGCTTTTGAAAGATCCATTAAATATTTTTTATCATTCTGAGTAAAACGGTTAAAATTGAAAATAAATGATTCCGCTATAAAGCAGACCAATGCGGCTATAGCAGCACGCTTCAGAAAAATATTTGTTTTTTCATGTGGAATATATTTTCTGAGCACAAAGCCACCAAAGCATATGATAGTAAGTACTGCCGCTGCAAGAGCAGAAGGAGCTTTCTCAAAATACGAAAGAACTGGTATCGTAAGTCCGAATATAAGCCATACTGTCGTATTGACAGCGGTAAATACAGCACTTTTTTTGATCAGATTTTTTTTATCATCAACAAATGGAAGAAAATATCCTACGGCTGTAAGGATCATACAGCACACTAATGATGATATAAGTGCAGGTAAAAGATGAGTCATGATTTTATTCCTCTCAAAATAAGGCAATACTATTCAAGTATCGCCTTATGTGTTTATTTGTTTTTTTCTTCGTGATATTCTTTTTCTGTGTTTACGCTCCAGATATTATCCTTGGTCTTTATGCCGCCGATGATGTTCTTTACAGTTTCAAATGATGTTACCATAGAGTGATCCATGTTGTTGTAGCGGTGCTGACCGTTTCTTCCGACACAATAAAGATTTTCGATACCGCTTAAATATTCGATAAGGGTATCCATTTCTTCGTATGTGTCAAAATAAGCAGGATAAGCTTTCTTTACTCTTTCAACATGAGTATCGAGTACCTGTTTCGGGTCGGAGATGAGTCCAAGCTTTACCATTTCGCTTACACCGAATTTAGAGAATTTCTGATCCGGCATAGTCCAGAACTTGTCGCCTTCGTCAACGAAGTATTCAAGACCAAGCCATACTGTATTTTTAAGATCCTTTACGAGATACGGTGACCAGTTATTGTAAAGCTGGAATCTTCCCATCTTAACACGTCTGTCCTGTACGTATACCCAACAGTCGGGAACAATATTTCCTACTGTTTTAAGATTTGTTTTGTTTTTGAGATTGAGCTTCGGAACGAGTACGCCGAGCGTCATATAATCACGGTAGGGAAGTCCGGCAGCTATTCTTGCGGGAGTTTCCGGAACATCATTCATACCTGCAACGAGGTCACGGACAGGCATTGACGATATAACATGATCTGCTTCAAGCTTTGTCTGTTTTCCGTCTTTTTCGTAAGTAACGCCTGTCATCTTGTTTCCGTCTTTGTGGAGCTTTACAGCTTTTGCGTTCATTATAATAGTACCGCCGAGCTTTTTGAACTCGTCTGCTGTGATCTCCCAAAGCTGTCCGGGTCCGAACTTAGGGTATTTGAATTCTTCTATAAGTGATGTATTTACTTTACGATTTTTCACTTTAAGAGTTTTTCCGAAAAAGTCTTTTATGATACCTACTATAGAAAGACCCTTTGTTCTCTGTGCGCCCCATGAAGCGTCTATTTCACTAGGATGTCTTCCCCAAAGATTTTCTGTGTAGTATTCAAAGAACATTGAATACAGCTTTTTTCCGAAGCAGTTGATATAGAAATTTTCAAGGCTGTTTTCCGGCTTTTTGTGAACAGCGGAAGCAACATAGCTAGCTCCCACCTTCATTGTTGTAAGAAAGCCGAAATTCTTGATAGTTTCCGGTTTCAGAGATACTGGATAATCATAGAATTTATTGTCAAAAAGTATTCTTGATACTCTGTGTCTTGTAAGCATTACACGGTCGCTTTTTTCAGGATCCGGACCGTTCTTCTGAAGCGGTACTTTTCTTTCGAGAAGCCTGTCATCAAAGCTTGGAGCGCCCTGCATAGGAAGCATCTCGTTCCACCATTTGTTTACTTCCGGCATTTTCGAGAAAAAGCGGTGTCCGCCCATATCCATTCGGTTGCCTTTATATTTTACAGTCTTTGAGATACCGCCGATCTCTGAGGACTCCTCAAGTACAGTTACTTCATATTTTTCACCTGCTTGTTTCAGCAGCTCATAAGCGGCAGTAAGTCCGGCAGGACCTGCGCCGATAACAACGACTTTTTCCATTTAAAATATACTCCTTTAATATAGTAAGATTTTTCTTGCGAGAAAATTGTATACAAGGACGATCATAGCGACAACGATCTTTGCGGCGTATTGGTTTATTGAGAATACCCATTCAGTCGCAACGAGCATCAGCAGAACGTTAAGACCCCAGCCGATGATCCCTATGACAGTATACCATAGAAATTCGCTTTTTTTACCTGTTTTTGCATCTTCTGTAAAGACGAACTTTTTAGATAAAAGAAAATTCACGATCAGACCGCATATAAAGCCGGCTGTCGTTCCACAGACGGTAGAGACAGCATTGTTCCCCATAAGGAAGAAGATAAGTGCCGAAACACCGTAGTCAACTATAAAGGCTATACCGCCGACAAAGCAGTAACGAAAAAATTTTAAAAATCCGTTATCAGTCGGAGTGAAAAATAGTGCTTTGAGATCGAATCTGAACAAAAGTGTAAAGAATTCTTTCAACGGTATGCCCTCCCAGTAGTCAAATTTACAATTATATATCTTCCGAACCGTCATAATACTTACAATATTATACCATATTTGACCGTCGAATGCAATAGTTTTTTTAATTTTTCACGAAAAGGTGTTTTTGCTCGGATATCATGCCGGATATTGAACTTAAATGATGATATATGCCTCAAAAACAGGTTCACCAAATCGGTTAAGGATATGCGCAATAAAACACAAAAATGGAGCAATTATATTTTAAAAATAGTTGTTGATACTGTTGATTTTTTTCTCGGATTTTGTTATAATGAATGTAGAAGTAAGCGTGTTTTCTTTAACAATGAAATTTATTGAAATAATGGAAAAAGACACCCGCTCTTCGTATGGGATTGTGAAACGGCAGTATATTTGTAAATGCGGTAATCGAATTAGAAATATTTAGAACGGATTACATCTTTATTACGAATTAGAAACAAAATAAACAGTTCCATATGTTTAAAATCAATAAAAACAGCTCATATGTGTTGAGAATAAATTGTACACTTATCCAAAATACAGTAAAAAACAATTAAAAAAGCTACAAAACGTTTAAAAATCCGATAAAACTTACGATTAATACAGTATAGGAGGAACGGATATAGGAAGATTCTGCTTAAAAAATCAAAGCTGCAGAAAGCAGAAATAATGTTAATGTGTGGAAAGAAAGAGGTAGAAAAAATGACAGACAGAGAGCTTCAAAAGCTGAAGCGTTCAGAGCTTCTTGAGATAATGCTTGGACTTCAGAATGAGCTTGATTGGCTCAAAAAAGAAAACAAGGATCTTAAAACAGAGCTTGACAACAGAAGAATAGCTCTTGAGAAATCCGGCAGCATCGCTCAGGCAGCACTTGAAGTAAACGGAGTGTTTACAGCGGCTCAGAAAGCGGCAGATGTGTATCTTGAAAATATAAAACAGATGCATGAAAATGAAGAAAAGAACTATAATGAACAGATAGCAAAAGCTAAAGTCGAATCTGAGAGCATCGTGAACAGCGCTAAAAGAGAAGCGGAAGCTATCATCTCAAAGACTGAAAATGAAAGCCGCACAAGGCTTCGTGAAGTTGAAGAAGAATGCAGCAAACGCATAAACGAAACAAATACTCTTTGTACCCGTAAGATAAAGGAAACACAGGAAAAATGTACTGCTATATCTTCGTTGGATAACCAGATCGCAACATTTTTCAATGACAATCATGCTTCCGACGGCACTGCACAAAGCGCAGAAGGAAATAACGGGGAACAAAAAGCAAACGTTTGAAATACTATAAACAGGGGCGCTTAAATGTCTGAAAAAAATTACAGCGAAAGCCTTTCTGCAGAACAGCTCCGCAGAGAACTTGAAAGGGTAAAAAAAAGAAGATTCCCTTTCGGAAAAGATAAAAAGAGTTCTTATCTTAAAAACGGTGAGCTTCCAAGGATAAATGTTACCGACAGAGGGATATTCTTAACAGATGAAAGATCTTCGGTAAAAAGCGAAGGTACAGCACCGTTACAGCAAACTTTAAGCAGTTCGGCTGAAAAAACAGTTCTGGACAATGAAAAAACAGCAGAAGGAAACAAAGAAGAGACTGTTTTAGAGTTATCTTCTGAAACAAATGATATTCCGGATACTACTGCTAAAGAAGATAAAGCTAAAGATAATGAAGCCTTTTATGATGACAGTAAAATAAGCAGCATTAAAGACGACAAAATCAGCAGTGAAAGCCTTGATAAAAGAACTGAAGACGAGGCTGTAACTGAAAAAACGGAAGAGACCCAAAAGGAAACGCAGAAAGATACAGAGCAGAAAGCAGTATCTGATACTGCACCGAAAGAAAAACTTGCACCATGGGAGCAGGAAAAGCTTGAAAAGGCAGAAAAAGAAAAAGCTTTTGATGTGCTTGTATCATATTCAAAAAAAAGTATGCCTGTGGAAAATGTTTCCGCAAATCAGATACAGGAAGAAATAAAGAGAGTAAGGCATAAAAGAGAATACAGCAGAGTATTAAGAGAAACTGTGATGATCCTTCTTGGAGTTGCAGCAGCTGCTGTACTCGTATCAATGTTATTTTTACCTGTAATGAGAGTGACTGGAACAAGTATGGAGCCTACTTTACACGGCGATGACATCGTAGTATGTTCCAGATACAGCAAAATTGATAAAGGGGATATAATAGCTTTTTATTTTAATAATAAAGTGCTGTTAAAAAGAGTTATAGGAGTACCGGGAGATATTATAAACATTTCGGACAGCGGTAAGGTAATGATAAACGGCAGTGAAATAGACGAGCCGTATACAAAAGACCTTTCGCTTGGTGACTGTGATCTCGATTTTCCGGTACAGGTTCCTGAGAACAGGATATTTGTAATGGGGGATAACCGTGAAACTTCTATCGACAGCCGTTCGTCGGCAATAGGCTATATTGCAGATGAATATGTTATAGGAAAGGTTATTTTCAGGGCTTGGCCGCTCGGAAAGCTCGAAACTTTCTGAGAAAGGGGGAAGGATCTATGCGTAACGATATTGAGACAAAAAAACATGAAATAATCAAAGAGCATAAAAATTATCAACGGTTTCTGCTCGTGCTTTTGTGTCTTTCTGTCCTTGTGGCAGCGGTAGTGACCATAGGTCTTATCAAGCCGGCCGTTACAATGACCTATACTTGTGGATATGATTATGAGCATACCCATTCTATTGAGGACGGTTGCTATGAACTTATCTGCGGAATGGATGAAGGTGATCTGAATGAGGACGGTACTGTTCATACTCATACAGATGATTGTTATGATCTGAGCAAGCCGGTATGCGGTCTCGATGAACATATCCACGTGTCCGACTGCTTTATTTCCAATGATACGGAAAAGAATGATGAGGAGTCCGAAAAGGACGAACAGGTGATAGCCGCCGAGGAGGATTTCGAGGAAGAAACAGAAGCGGAGACAGAAGCAGAAGAAGAACCTCTTCCGGAAGAACTTGATCTTGGACTTATATATGCCAATGCTTATGATAAACGAGAGCTGACAGCTGAAGAGGCAGCAGAATTAAGTACATTCAGTGCATATGATCTTAAAGATGATATTATAGATCTTGACTACAGTGATTCTGATGTTATAGCTGTTGATAATGATGAAAGTGCTGTAAAGCTTACGCTCAGATTCAAGCTCAGTGAAAATACGCTCGGCAATCTTAATCAGACAGTTTATTTCAGACTTCCGGA
>CADBQZ010000103.1 GCA_902796865.1 uncultured Ruminococcus sp.
ACTCAAACTTATAATCAACGGGGATAAGACCCACGGGCAGTATTTAGACTTTAACAGCACCGGAAGCTGGACTTCGTGGGATGGAAACGAAACGATAGTTTCTCTCAAAAAAGGTAAAAATACGATAAAGGCTTATTCTACAACATCAGACGGCGGTCCTAATATCGACTATATAGTTGCGGCACCGTCAGACATAAAGGCTATAAGTAAAAAGGCTCAGAAGGGCAAGCGTGTAGAAAAGCTTGACCGAGGCGTTACTTCGGCGCATACAAATTCAGGCAATCTTGTAAGCTGGAGACTTCTGGCTACCGATAATGAAAATACCGTTTTCAAGCTTTTCAAGAACGGACAGCAGCCGCCTATTTTTGAAGGCACTGCAAAACAGGCAACAAACTATTTTGATAAGGACGGAACAGCCGCTGACACATATACTATCGACACATTTGTCGATGGAGTATGCACAGAATTTGCCTGCCAGTCAAAAAAATTCAATGGTATTTCAAAAAACGGTGCATATTTTGACATTGATCTTAACACACCACCGGAAGCACAAATGCCTAACGGTTCGACCTGCACATACACAGCAAACGATTGTTCAGTCGGTGATGCTGACGGCGACGGACAATATGAGATATTTGTAAAGTGGGATCCTTCTAATTCTCAGGACAACAGCAAGGTCGGATATACCGGAAATGTTTTCATAGACTGCTACACTTTAGAGGGCAAACAACTTTGGCGTATAGATCTCGGAAAAAATATCCGTGCGGGCGCTCATTACACTCAATATATGGTATACGATTTTGACGGCGACGGAAAATCTGAAATGATATGCAAGACCGCCGACGGCACAAAAGACGGTGAGGGAAAATATATCGGAGATCCCAACATAGACTATCGCAATTCTTCCGGTACGATACTTAAAGGACCTGAATATCTGACCTTGTTTGACGGAGAGACCGGAAAAGCGTTAGATACTGTCGATTATGTTCCCGGCAGAGGTGATTCGTCCAAATGGGGAGATAACTACGGCAACCGAAGCGAAAGAATGACAGCGTGTGTAGCATATCTTGACGGTGTAAATCCATATGCCTGCTTCGGAAGAGGGTATTATACAAGAGCTGCAATGACTGCATGGAGCGTAAAAGATAAAAAGCTTGAGCAATACTGGGCATGGGATACAGGCTTTGACGTTTCAGCAAAGGGATACGGTGACGGTAATCATCAGTGTCTCGGTGCAGATGTTGACGGCGACGGAAAAGATGAAGTAGTATGCGGTTCTTCTATCATCGACGACAACGGACAGCTTTTCAGTACAACGAGCCTTGCTCATGGTGATGCTATGCACATAGGCGATTTTGATCCTTCAAATCCGGGCCTTGAGATATTCCAATGCTTAGAAGACGAAAAGCATCCCAATGGCACTTCGGTAAATTACGGAACGATACTCCGTGACGGCAAGACAAACAGGGTACTTTTCCGTGAAACAGCAGGAGGCGATACAGGAAGATGTATCTGTGACAACCTTATCCCTGGAAACGGCGGAGCGGAAATGACAGGCTCTCACAACAACCGCCTATATGAAGCATTCGGTGAACATAATGACATAGGCAGCTGGAACGATATAACCAAATGGGGCATGAATTCACTCGTTTACTGGACAGATACGCTTGAAAGAGCTGTTCTCGACCGCACGATGCTTGATCAGTACGGCAAGGGAAGAGTATTTACAGCAGACGACTGTACATACAACAATGGTTCAAAATCAAATGCCTGCCTTACCTGTGATCTTCTCGGAGACTGGCGTGAAGAAATGATATTCCGTAAATCAGACGGTACAGGCCTTCGTGTATACACAACTACATATTCTACCGATTATAATGTATACTCACTCATGCACAATCCTCAGTACAGAGTACAGGTCGCTGCACAGAACAACGGATATAATCAACCGCCGCATACCGACTATTACCTTGACAGAGATTACGTTCTTCCGGAAACACCGGACGTATGGACTATAGACTGATATTAAAAGGAGATCATACACTTATGAAGAAAAAATTGATCGGCTGCATCATGTCTGCGGCTGTTGCATTTTCCGGGATATTCGGAGGTGTACTAAAAGGTACGGATGCTTCTGCGGCTCAGACTGTATGGAAATACGATCTTGGTGCAAATGCAGATTCTGGGTATACATCTGTAAGTGCTTCGGAAAGCTATTCGGCAGCAAAGGGCTATGGCTTCACAGGCAATGTATCAGATGTGACGGCAAACGGAAACGGCGCTCTTTCAGACGCTGTGAGATTTAACGGCGGAACTTTCTGTGCTGACCTGCCGCAGGGACTTTACAGGCTTACTGTTACGACAGGAAACAGCTCACGAACAACTATAATCGTTGAAGGCACTCAGCAGATGATAAATTTAACAGGAAACAATGCCACTGAAACTATAGAAGTTCCTGTTACCGATGGACAGCTTAATATCTCGGCTGTTGCCGGAATGAACAATGCCCAGTATACGATCTCGGCAATTGAGATAACACAGCTCAATACAACAGGTGTTATGCGTCCGACTATATGGATATGCGGCGACTCGACTGTTGCTAATTACTATAACGTTTCCGAAAGTTCACAGCATGGCTGGGGACAGTATCTGAAAAATTATGTGAATACAAATGTTTTCGAGATACGCAATCAGGCATCTAGCGGACAGTATGCAAAAGGGTTTTATGAAGGCGGACAGTTTGATGCTGTAAAAGCATACGGAAAACCGGGAGACTATTATATAATCTCTATCGGTATAAATGATACGAATTATTCCAATGCAGATGAATACTATAATATAGTAACTGAAATGACAAGCATTGCCAAGCAAAAGGGTATGAAAGTTATCCTTGTAAAACAGCAGGGCAGATATTCCGACCTGAACAGGAATCCACGCCTTTCGGGGCGTTGGTTCGGCGGACAGTTAGACCGTATAGCTTCCGAACGGGATGTCACGGTCGTTGATCTGTTCAACGCATGGCAGGACTACGGATTCAGTATCGGCGGATATGATGCTATGAATGATCACTATGCAGTAAAGGCAGACGGCAGTACTGATGATCTTCATCAAAGCGCCAAGGGGGCAGAAAAAAATGCCGAACTGGTACAGGGACTTATGAAAATAGGCGTACCGGATATAAACACCGATCTTTACTATACTTTCAAAAATGTCAACAGCGGACTTCTCATGGAGATAAAAGACGGAAGGATAGAAGAAGGTGCTGTGATACAGCAATGGGATGCAAATGATCTCAGCTGTCAGTCATGGAAGCTCACTCCATTTGCCGGCGGAACAGATTACTTCTATATACGTTCTGCTGCTGATCTGAACTATGTATTGAAGGCAATGGAAAACGGCAACGGCGGAAGCATAGAACTTGTGCCGTATAATTCAAAAGACAGTATGATGCTGTTCAAGATAACCTCTGTAGGTGACGGAACAGTTTATATCTCGACCAGAGCTTCAAGAGATGTATGCTATGTTGAAACCGCAAATGCCAGCCGTGAGAGAGGTGCTAAGACGGCACAATGGGAATACACATATAATAAATGCCAGAACTGGGAGCTTAAAGGCTCATCAAAAGAACCGACACCTGTCACAACATCTCCTCCTGAAACACAGCCTGTTGAAACGGGTACTGAAGTTATACCAGCACCTGTTCCGGACACTGACAGAGCTGTGGGGGACATAAACAGCGACGGTAAGATCAATGTTTTCGATATGATACTATTAAAAAGACTTGCCGTTTCACAGAAAGCTCACCCGGTATCTGCCGACTTAAACGGCGATAAACAGGCGGATATTCTCGATGTAAGACTCATAAGAGATTTCCTTATCGGTAAAGCTTCTGATATCGTAAAGACTTCTGCATCAATAGATACCTGCTATTACTATGCTTGTGACCACACATTTGAACAGGGAGTTGTTGAAACGGTAAACGGCGGATTCACAAGAAAGAAAGGCTATGTGAACCTTGACAATAATGATACAAGCAATCTCACTTTTAATGTAAATGTAAAGAACAGCGGCAATTACATGACACATATAAGATTTGCAAACGGAACGACCGAAGACAGGCAAATGAAAATATTTGTAAATAACAATATGGACAGTTACTGGCTCCAGCCGTTTACAGGCACAGGAGGCTGGGATAGCTGGAACGAATTCGGTATAGTTCTTCCGCTTACAAAAGGACTTAATACTATAAAGTTTATGTCATATGTAAGGGATAAAGGCGGTCCTAACATTGATTACATATCACTTACACCGACCGATGAACCATATGCGGAAACATATGACCCTAATGCCGGAAAGCCGGATGTGTCAACTGAAAAAAGTACACTTTACATTCTTGGTGATTCAACGGTACAGTCATATCGTGCAAGCTATGCACCGCAGCAGGGCTGGGGATACTATCTGCCGAATTATTTCACAGATGGCATAAATGTCGTAAACAGATCTATGGCGGGCAGGAGCAGTAAAAAAGCATATGACGAAGGACGCTGGCAGGGTATTGCAGACGAAATGAAAAAAGGCGACTATGTAATGATACAGTTTGCGATAAACGATTCCGGAAAGTCGAATGCTGACAGGTACGCTTTTGTATGCGGTGATGTGAACACACCTGCCGAAGGTTCATATGAATGGTATATGAGTAAATTTATAAACGATACGCTTTCAAAGGGCGGAACGCCTATACTCGTAACGACAGTTATCGGAATGGGAGCTTATAACTCCGGCGCAAAGAGATTTGAAAACAGCTATTCCGATTACTGTGATGCCTGCAAAAAACTTGCGGCAAAATACAGTATACCATGTATAGACCTGAATACTATAATGAAAGACCATTATAATTCTGTAGGCTATGATACGGCGCTTTCATATCATCTTATGGGAGCGGTAGAAGGCTCGACAGACGGAACGCATTTCTGCGAAAAAGGTGCTGATGTGGTTGCCGGACTTGTTGCAAATGCAGTAAGATCACAAAAAATATCAGGGCTTTCAGACAAGCTTAAATGATACGGCTTAAATAAAAAACTCCGCAGCGTTTGAAATGCTGCGGAGCTTTTTGCTCTATACAGTATGTGATGTGAGACGGTTTTTAGCATTAGAAAGCCCACTTGCCGTTCAGCTATTTTTTCATCACTCTTAATGCAGTGTATATGATATATTTGTGTTAAGAACTTGTTTATTTGGGAAAAATAGAATAAAAAAATTTCTTTCTTATTGCGTATTGCGCTGTGATATGTTATAATATATAAGCAGGAACGCTGTTTCTATGGTTATAAATAAAAATATATATGGCAAACGCCTTACAGAAAGAGGTAAATTTTATGAAGATAAAAAAGCTTGCTGCTGTATTTGCAGCTTCGGCATTATTTTGCTTTCCGTTTTTCTCGGTATCGGCTGATGATACTGCGGCTGATGAGGTATCCGAAGAAGAATCAGAGTTAGAAGAATCTAATCCTGTGACAAGCTCAGACGGGCTTTGGGAATATACTATAATAACTGATAAGGAAAACAATGATACATATGCTTCGATAAAGTCATACAGCGGCAATGATACCGATCTCGATATCCCGGAGGAGCTCGACGGAAATGTTGTAAAGGCGTTTGGAAAATATGCCTTTCATGAAAATACTAATATAAAAACGGTAAATATCTCCGAAAACCTGTCCGAATTCGGAAATTCTCCTTTTTTTGGATGTACATCTCTGGAAAAATTCACGGTAGATGATTCTAATGAGGTCTTCGATGTTACCGATAAAGGAGCGCTTACTGCTGATGACGGAAAGCTTTTTGTCTGCTGTCCGCCAGCATCTGCCGGAAAAGAATACAAGATCCCGGACGGAGTGGAAGCTCTTGAAGAGTCGGCATTTGCTGTGTGCAGCAGTATCGAAAAGATAGATATGCCGGATTCACTTAAAAGAATAAATCTTTACTGCTTTTCAGAATGTACTTCACTTGATAATGTAGTTATCCCCGATAATGTAACAGAGCTTGGGATGTTTGCGTTTACGGGTTGTAAATCATTAAAAAACATAAAGCTTCCCGATAATATGACAACGATAGGCGGCGGAGCGTTCTCGTTTTGTGAATCTCTTTCGTCAATAGAGTTTCCAAAGGCTCTTGAAAAGATAGAACAGGCAGCGTTCGTTTCAACAGGATTTACTGAGATAGAGATACCTTATACAGTTACTGAGATAGGATACAGTGCATTTGGATATACGGCAGATGCGGAAGGACAGATAATACCTATGGAAAGCTTTGCTATTAAGGGGTATTCGGGAACTGCGGCTCAAAGTTACTGCGGTGAGAATGAAAATGTAACATTTGTTGCTCTTGATGAAATTGAAGCATCATCTGATGAAGAAACGGAAAACGAAGATAAAGATGAGAAAAATGATAGCGACCATACTGTTATTTATATAGTTTTGGGCTGTGTTCTTGGTGCTGCAGCAGTAACGATGATAATAATTGGTATAGTTAAAACATCAAAAAAACGTCATGCTTCCGGAGATGATGATAATACTGACAATGATATGTATATAGATGATGTTGATAATGATGATGCAGAAGCCGAAAGCGTTCAGGAATCAAACGAAAACGATGGAGAGAATGATGATGAAAATATTTAAACGTACAGCAGCGGTAATTTTATCGGCAGTGATCGGGGCTTCGGTTACGGCAATATCTGTATCGGCTGATGACAGTGATACGCTTTTTGATAATATACTTACATATGAAAAGATAGACGGCGGTTTGAAAATAACAAAATGTGAAAGCTCGATAGTTTCGGTGCAGGTAAAAGATAATATAGACGGCTATGATGTTATAGCTGTCGCCGATAATGCGTTCAGCGATCTTCCATCTTTAAGAGAGGTAGAGCTTCCGGACAGCATAACCGAAATGGGAGAACGTGTGTTTGCAGGCAGCGCAAAGCTTGAAAAGGTAAAGCTTCCGGCAAAGATGGATACTGTTCCGGATATGGCTTTTGCAGGCTGTGAGAGCCTGAAAGAAGTGATATTCCCTGAAAAAGCGGAGGTCATAGGAAAGTATGCCTTTAGCTACTGCACCGACTTGTCATGGCTTGAAATACCGGGAACTGTCACAAATATAAATGACAATGCGTTTGCATTCAGTGGCATGGGAGAAGAATTGTCACTGCCTGAAGGTGTGCAGAGAATAGGAAATCTGGCATTTTATAACTGCCGCTCTATAAAAAAAGTAATGCTTCCGTCAACATTGAGTGAGATGGATCCTATAGCATTCATGGGTTGTACAGCGCTCGAAAGCTATAATGTTGACCCGGCAAATGGATACTATATTTCCGACAGCGGAGTACTTTACAGCGAACAGAAAAGCTTTCTTGAAAGTTATCCTGCCGGAAAGACTGACGAGAGCTTTACTGTACCGCAGCAGGTAAAGTATATTTCTGACGGTGCTTTTTTTGCAAATAGCAGTCTTAAAGAGATAATACTTCCACAGGGCTTGGAGATACTTGGCTCGGGTGCTTTTTCAAACTGTACAGCGCTTGAAAAAATGGAACTGCCTGACAGCATAACGAAAATATCCGATAATCTTTTCTGCGATTGCACCTCACTTTGGAAGGTGAGTATACCGGAAAGCGTTACTGAAATAAGCGATTATGCGTTTTTGGAGTGTACATCGCTAAAAAGTCTCGATATTCCTGACAGCGTGGAGGCAATCGGGGATCATGCAATAGGATTTTATGATGAGGAAACTGAAGAGACCGATCAAAACGGCAACAATAAGCTTGAGTTTTTGAAGATAAACGGCTTTACTATAAATGCAAACTTTGATACTGCTGCAAGAGATTATGCAAAAAGCAATGGCATTGATATAAATTATCTTGACGGCAACAAGGATATCCCTAAAATAATTGCCGTTGTGGCAGGTGCTGTTGTCATAGCCGGAGCTATAGTATTTTTGGTCATTATGACTTTGAGAAAAAAGAAAAAAGAACACGAATATTACGAAAATTGATAATTACCTGCCTTTTTCAAAAGGCAGGTAAAACTTTTTCTGCTAGATTCTTACTCGTGTAAGAAATGAACGGAAAGAAAGTATTTCTCAGCATTTCTTTGTATGCACAAAGAAACGCTTGCAAAGAAAAGCACTTACTTTCTTTATGCTAACGCCAAAGAAAGTAAGA
>CADBQZ010000104.1 GCA_902796865.1 uncultured Ruminococcus sp.
ACTCATGATCTCATCAGGAATGCCTATCATCCAGTTGTAAAGAAGCTCTGTCGATACCGGTATTCTAAGTACATTTATTCCATGGTCGGCAATATCCTTTACCATATCGCCTATATCGCCGCTCCAGAGATAATGAAGAACATTTTCCGTACAGTTGAATCCGAACCAGTTAGCACCTGTGAGCCATACTTCATTGCCCTGTGAATCATAAAGCCTGCTGCCTTTAGCATGGATCCAGTCATCGTTGTTGGTATCAGCCGCAGATGCCGAAAAAGATGTTCCAAAAGCCGAAACAACGCCTGTAAAGGCTATAGCTGCCGCTGCCGCTGCTGCTGTGAGCTTTTTCTTTAATGCCATAATTATAACCTCCATTTTCATAAAATTTATTTTACACTGATTAAATGATCGACTCTATCTTTTTAAGTATCTCCCTGTTGCGTTCTTCATAATCAACATTCATAGTCTTTATTTTTCCGTCAGCAAAATCGTACATACCCTGTAAAATGCCTTCCATGCTGTCATCTACAAGATAACCGTTATGCTTGTTCAAAAACTGTGCCGGACCTTTTACATTTGTCGAGAACACAGGAACACCGAGCGAATCGGCTTCAAGCATTACAAGTCCTAATCCTTCATACAGCGATGAAAGAATAAACAGATCGCACTTTTTAAGTATCGGCATAGGGTTTGCCATGGACCTTATAAGAAGTACGTCTTCCCAGCATTCGCTCTCACGAACTTTTTTTACAGTTGCATTATAAAGTCCGCCGAGTCCGCCGATTATTATAAGCTTTGAATCAGGATATTTCTTATGGAATATCTCAAACGCTTCAATAAGTCTTATATGACCTTTTTCCGGTGAAAATCTTCCGATGGTTATGAATTTGAACCCTTCTGAATCAAGTATATGAGATGCACCGTCTACATGAGGACAGAATATATCGGTATCCTTCTGGAATTCTATCGGCAGTTTTCCTCTTGCCACTATACCTTCGTGGTCGTGGAAATTGCTTATTACCTTTATATTGTCTTTTCTTCCGCTTATAATGTATGTAGGTTCTACTACATCGTCAGAAACAGTAACGACATTATCGCATATACTGTATACCCAATGGAGAAGATTCCGGTTCTGATTATTTCTCGTTTCGATCTCATGAAGCATATCGCTGTGTACGAATATAGACTTTTTGCATTCAAATGCTGTCATAAGTCCGATTATATTATTTTCATATCCGTTGAACTGTATAACGTGTCTGAAATCAATACCGTAAAAATGCCTCTTTATCTCACGTCTGTAAGCTGTAAGCATATTCTTTTTTGCTCGTTCGCTTCCTCTTTTAGTAAGAGCCTTGTACGCACGGGAAGTCTTAAAATCAAACGCCATTTCATAGCTTATCGGTATAACACCCGTTTCCTTCGGAAGAACCAATGTCCTGTATGGATCATATGTAAGGCTTTTTTCACGGAAGGATATATAGTAATTATATTTACTTAGGTCGATCTTTTCAAGAAGCGACAAAAGCGCTGTGGTAATACCATTTTTCTGAAGATTCCCCGAATATATAAGAACGTTTTCCTTTCCATTCGGTTCAAGCTTTTCTTCGTTTGTGACTTTTTCGCCAAGTATAACACGTTCACATATCCTTTTTACAGCATCTTTGCTGTCATATGTACAATAACGATTCCTGAATTCAGTATCGTCATAATTTTTAGGCTTTCCTATCTCCTCGATAAGCTCATCTATAGTTTCCGTCTGCGGGAACGGGAACTCATCAAGAGATACATAAACTCCTCTTCCTGAGAAATACTCTTCCTTGTCATAACAGTAAAGTATTATCTTCTGTCCGGAATTAGCGAAATCATAAAATACGCTCGAATAATCTGTTATGAGCGTATCAGCCGTGTTAAGCACTTCATAATACTCATATCCTGACGGGAACGCACGTATATGCTTATATGAAGAATCATCTATAACAAGCTTCATTAATGGATGATACTTGACATACAAAAGCTGTCCGTCATTCAGACGGCCGTCTATCTCATGCAGAAATGCTTCCATTTCAGAAGTTGCGCTTTCCTGATCATACTGATTGACATGACCTCTCCATGTAGGCATATAGACCAGTACCTGCTTATCATCTATGCCAAGCTCTCTGCGTAAAGAAGCTCTCTTTTCCTTATCGAAAAAGACAGAGTTTCTCGGATATCCTTCATTGAGTATTGTCGCTTTGCAAAGATTCTGAAGCATATAAGCGTCTACCATCTTCTCTTTCATATACTCATTCGGGAAAAGGAGAAAATCACTGAATATCAGATTTCTCATGACATTACCCATAGCGTGTACTTCGCCGTCAACATAACGGCCCATATTTTTAAGAGGTGTACCGTGCCATGTGTTTAATATTATCTGACCTTCCTTTTTTATAAATCTTCTTGGGAAGGATGTATCGTTTATAAGATATTTACATCTGGAAAGATATTTATAATATCTGAGCGATTCCTCACGAACGAATTTAAAGCATCTGATGTTGTATTTTTTAAGCATCAGACTTATATTTTCCGCTGTTTCCGGACGTGCCGGTATGCAAAGCTTCAGATCCTTGTATCTGGGGTCGGAAGAAAGCTCTCTTGCAATACCTAAAATATTGCCTGCCATGTCAGAACCGCTTCTCGATTCCAGAAATACCCATTTGTCCTTTAATTTCGTTTTCTGATAACGTCCGTAATAAACACTGAACCATATCCTTGTTTTAATTTTTCTTATGAATTGGTTTAATTTCATATAAGACCTCGCAGCAAATTATTTCAGATCATTCTTTATCTGAGTAGTGGATATTTCAGGAGTTCTTGGGAGATATACCACCTCGCACTGTTCTTTAAGAAAATCAAATTTTCCCTTCCAGTCATCGCCCATTACAAATGTGTCTACTTTGAATTCCTTCACATCGTTTACCTTCTGCTCCCAGTTTTCCTCCGGGATAACAAGGTCAACATAACGTATAGCCTCTAAAAGCTTTTTTCTTTGTTCATAAGTAAAATAACACTTTTTCTGCTTTGAGTTCCAGTTGAATTCATCTGTTGAAAGCGCAACGATAAGATAATCGCCAAGCGCTTTTGCACGCTTTAAAAGATTGATATGTCCGTAATGAAGCAGGTCGAACGTGCCATATGTTATAATTTTTTTCATCACTTTCTCCTAAAGAATCGAGTATTTTTACATATATAATAAGTATATATCATATTGCATAATTTGTCAAGC
>CADBQZ010000105.1 GCA_902796865.1 uncultured Ruminococcus sp.
CCAGGTGGTGGAGCTTGAGGTAGTACATATATCCGACAGTTACGCGGTTATCAAACTTTTCGCCCGTGCGTCCGTCATAAACCGTAAATTTGCAGTCCTCGTTCATTTCGAGAGCCTTCGGGTTAATGACCTTCTGCATCGGCTTGAGCTCGAAGTCATCATCGCGGTGCGCCTTATTCTGCTCGTTAGCCTGACGGAATGCCTCACGGATATCAGCCTCATGTGCGCCGTCGAAAACGGGAGTCATGATGTGCCAGCCGAGAGCCTTGCACGCCATACCAAGGTGTACTTCAAGTACCTGTCCTATATTCATTCGTGAAGGAACGCCGAGAGGATTCAGGCAGATATCGAGCGGTGTACCGTCCTCGAGGAAAGGCATATCCTCCTCGGGAAGAATACGTGAAACGACACCCTTGTTACCGTGACGTCCCGCCATCTTATCACCGACAGAGATCTTTCTCTTCTGTGCAATATAACATCTTACAAGCTTGCTTACACCAGGACTGAGTTCATCGCAGTTTTCTCTTGTAAATACCTTTACATCAACGATTATACCTGATTCACCATGCGGAACTTTAAGAGAATTATCTCTTACTTCTCTAGCCTTTTCACCGAATATAGCTCTGAGGAGTCTTTCTTCGGCAGTAAGCTCTGTTTCACCCTTAGGTGTTACCTTACCTACAAGTATATCGCCTGCGTGTACCTCAGCACCTATTCTTATGATACCTTCTTCATCAAGATCTTTAAGAGCGTCATCGCCGACATTAGGTATATCTCTTGTGATCTCCTCAGGACCAAGCTTAGTATCACGGCATTCTATCTCATATTCTTCAATGTGTACCGATGTGAATACATCATTCTTGACAAGGTTCTCATTAAGAAGAACGGCGTCCTCATAGTTATAACCTTCCCATGTCATAAATCCGATAAGAGCGTTCTTACCGAGCGATATTTCGCCCTCAGATGTAGCAGGACCGTCAGCGAGCACCTGTCCCTTCTCTACTCTTTCACCGGTACTTATGATAGGACGCTGATTTATACAAGTACCCTGGTTTGAACGCTTGAACTTTGTAAGCTGATACTTTTCTTCAGTTCCGTCATCTGATCTTACAATTATTTCATCTGCACTTACATATGAAACGACACCCGTAGTTCTTGAGATTATACATACACCAGAGTCAACAGCTGCTTTATACTCCATACCGGTCGCAACGAACGGTCTTTCTGTTTTAAGGAGCGGTACTGCCTGACGCTGCATGTTCGCACCCATGAGCGCTCTGTTAGCATCATCGTTTTCAAGGAACGGTATCATTGCTGTTGCGACAGATACTACCATCTTAGGTGATACGTCCATGTAATCAACATTATCACGGTCGCATTCAAGTATCTTCTCACGATATCTTGCGTGTACCTTAGGTCTTGCAAGCTTTCTTTCCTCAGTAAGAGGCTCATTTGCCTGTGCAACGATGAAATTATCCTCTACATCAGCCGTCATATAAACAACTTCATCTGTAACGACACCTGTTTCCTTATCCACTTTCAAATACGGCGCTTCAATAAAGCCGTATTCATTTATTCTTGCAAATGTTGCAAGGTAGGATATAAGTCCGATATTAGGACCTTCAGGTGTTTCGATAGGACACATTCTTCCGTAGTGGCTGTAGTGTACGTCACGGACTTCAAATCCGGCTCTGTCTCTTGAAAGACCGCCGGGACCCAGTGCCGAAAGACGTCTTTTATGAGTAAGCTCTGCAAGAGGATTGTTCTGATCCATGAACTGTGAAAGCGGTGATGAACCGAAAAATTCTTTTATAGCAGCGGTAATAGGTCTGATGTTTACCAACGACTGCGGTGTGAGAGTTTCCATATCCTGTGACTGAAGATTCATTCTCTCACGGACTACTCTTTCCATTCTTGCAAAACCTATCCTGAACTGGTTCTGTAAAAGTTCACCTACTGAACGGATACGTCTGTTTCCGAGGTGGTCTATATCATCGACCGTTCCGACACCTTCGCAAAGATTAAGGAAGTAGCTTATAGTCGCATATATATCATCGAGGATTATGTGTTTCGGAACAAGCTCATCTACTCTCTTTTTAACGTTTTCTTCGATCTCTTCCTTATCTGCAGATGTTTCAAGTATATCCTTTAGTACCTTGAATGATACCTTTTCATTGATACCATATTTCTCAATATCAAAATCGACATACGGAGCAAGGTCTACCATTCCATTGCCTATGACCTTTACTTCATGCTCGACCATTCTCGTAGCATTTTCTCCGTTATCTGTTACAAAGTATTCCTTTACCTCTACTGTCAGATAAGCTTCGTATACACCTGCCTGCTCGATCTGCATAGCCTTTTCAAAGCTCAGCTTATCGCCTTCGTCAGCAAGTATCTCGCCTGTCAGAGGATCTACGACCGGTCTTGAAAGAACATGACCTGAAAGTCTTGAACCTATACCAAGCTTTTTATTGAATTTATAACGTCCGAATCTTGCAAGATCATATCTTCTTGCATCAAAGAAGAGATTGTTCAGATGTGCAACAGCGCTTTCAACCGTAGGCGGTTCGCCAGGTCTGAGCTTTTTATATACGTCTATAAGAGCATCTGAATTATTCTTTGTCTGGTCTTTTTGCATGATGGTCTGTACAAGTCTCTCATCATGACCGAACATATCAAATATCTCTTCATCCGAACTTACACCGATAGCCCTGATAAATGTCGTAAGCGGTATCTTTCTGTTCTTATCTATCCTTACATATACAACATCGCTTGAATCCATTTCATATTCGAGCCATGCACCTCTGTTAGGGATAACTGTAGATTTGAAAAGATCCTTACCTGTCTTGTCCTTTTCAAAAGCGTAATAAACACCCGGTGAACGAACGAGCTGAGATACTATAACACGCTCTGCACCATTTATGATAAACGTACCGCTCTCTGTCATAAGCGGAAGATCGCCCATGAAGATCTCACTTTCTTTGACATCTCCTGTTTCCTTGTTCCAAAGAGTAGCTATCACTCTCAGCGGAGCAGCATAGGTAACGTCCCTTTCTTTACATTCAGGGATCGTATATTTGGGCGTATTGTCGATCTTGTAATCTACAAAGTTCAGTACCAGATTTCCGTTATAGTCGGTTATAGCTGATACATCACGGAAAACCTCTTTAAGACCTTCCTCCTTGAACCACTGATAGGAATTTTTTTGCACCTCGATAAGATTCGGGATCTCAAGAGCCTCGTTTATCTTTCCGAAACTCATTCTCACATTCTTACCAAGCTGTTTTGGCTTGACATTCACCATAGGCGTGGACCTCCTTGAATATTTCCGGCAAAATCCGCTTGCCGGGAACGGCGACTTAAATCAATGAGTCAGATAAAACTGCAAAAGCTGCTTTTACGCTTAAAACAGATACCTGAAATTTTTTCTCACAAAAATAATATATATTCCCGTGATTTTTCTAAAAATCCTCTTGACACAGCCTTATATATGTGATATACTGATATGTCAGAGTTATTTTTTAAGTCATACTGATACATTCTATAATTATACAACATTTTCATTTGGTTGTCAATACTTTTGGAAATATTTTTTTATTTACGCAAAAATGCCGCACGATTTTCGTGCGGCATTTTTCTGATTTTGAATTATTTTTTACTCTATCCCGATAAATTTATAATCCTGAGCTTCAACAGCATCTTTTATAATGTCGGCAGAAACCTCCTTATTTAGTGTGATAACAGCAGTATCCGTGTTATGGTCGGGAGCTGCGCTCTCGATACCTTCGATAGCTTCAAGCGTTTTCTTGACCCTTGCCTCACAATGCTCACACATCATACCTTCGATCTTCAATGTCTTTGTCATAGCTTTTTCCTCCGTTTTTATTATTTTGGTTTTTATCTTTTTATCATGACTTGCATCATGTATCTTAACTAAATTCAGCCTGAGCGCATTCATGCAAACGCAAAAACTTGACAGCGCCATAGCTGCTGCTCCGTATGCAGGCTTCATTTCTATTCCGTACAGACCTATCGCGAGCGGTATGCAAACAGCATTGTAGATAAACGCCCAGAAAAGGTTCTCGTGGATATTACGAATTGTCGCACGGCTGAGCCGTACTGCCGCCGAAACGTCCGTCAGTCTGTTCTTAATTACAACTATATCTGCTGCATCTATGGCAACATCTGCACCGGCACCTATCGCAATTCCTGTATCAGCCGTGGTCAGCGCAGGAGCATCATTGATACCGTCGCCCACCATGATGACTTTTCCATGCTTTTTAAGCTCAGATATTTTTTTAGATTTACCATCAGGAAGAACGCCTGCGATAACTTCGTCAACGCCTGCCTGTTTGCCTATGGCATTTGCTGTGCGTTCGTTGTCACCCGTGAGCATATATACGTTCAGTCCCATGCCTTTCAGTTCCTTTATAGCGGCTGACGAATCGCTTTTTATTGTATCAGCAACAGCGATGATGCCTATGAACTTGCCGCCTTTTACAAAGAGCAGAGGCGTTTTGCCTTCATCAGAAAGCGCTGTGATCTTTGCGATAACGTCAGATGAGATCTCATACTTCTGCGATATATACCTATAGCTTCCGCCTTCAAGCAGTTCATCGTCAAGCTTAGCCGAAAGCCCATTTCCTGCAAGTGCATTAAAGTCTGTAACTTCTGGGATATCAATATCAGAAGTCTTTTCAACGATCGCTTTTGCAAGCGGATGTTCACTTTTAACTTCAAGAGACGCTGAATATGTTAGCAGCTCTCTTTTGGTGATACCGTTCGGGATAATATCCGTAACATTTGGCTTGCCTTCGGTGATAGTACCTGTCTTGTCAAGTGCGGCGATGTTCGCCCTGCCTACCGCTTCGAGCGATGCAGCAGTTTTATAGAGTATACCATTTTTCGCACCCACACCGTTTCCGACCATGATAGCAACGGGAGTTGCAAGCCCCAACGCACATGGACAGCTTATAACAAGTACAGATATGGCTCTTGCGATCGCAAAGCTGAATTCCCTGCCAGCTATCAGCCAGCCGATCAGTGTCAGGAATGCTATACCCATAACAGCAGGAACAAATATACCTGATACCTTATCGGCTATTCGGGCGATAGGTGCTTTTGTAGCTGCTGCGTCCGATACAGTCTTGATTATCTGAGATAGTGTGGTGTCTTCGCCTACCCTCGTAGCACGGCATCGGATATAACCCGATTTATTGAGCGTTGCTGCCGAAACCGCAGAGCCCTCCTCCTTGTCAACAGGTATACTTTCGCCCGTGAGTGCTGATTCATCGACAGAAGATGAACCGTATACAACAACTCCGTCAACAGGTATGCTTGCACCCGGCTTAACTGCGAAAATATCGCCCACTCTGAATTCCTCGATGTCGACCTCATGCTCCTCGCCGTCACTATAAAGGAGTGCCGTTTTGGGAGCAAGTTTCATAAGCCCTTTCAGTGCGTCGGTAGTGCGTCCCTTTGACATTGATTCCAGCATTTTACCTACCGTAATGAGCGTAGGTATCATGGCTGCCGACTCGAAATACAGATTCATTCCATATTTCATAACTACATCATGTTCACCATTGCCCTGTGCCAGTATCATGATGAACAGTTCAGCTAATGAATAACCGAACGAGGCGCTTGAACCGAGCGCAACGAGCGTGTCCATATTAGGATGTCCGCTGAAAAGCGACTTGAAACCGTTGATGAAAAACTTACCATTTATCATCATAATGAAGATAGCAAGAAGCATTTCAAATACGCCTAAGAATACATGATTATCAAACGCCGCCGGCGCAGGAAATCCCCACATCATATGTCCCATTGAAAAATACATCAGCACTAACAGGACTAATACCGATCTTATAAGGCGTTTCTTAAGCTTCGGTGTTTCTGTATCTTTAAGCATATCATCATCGGATTTCGCTGTTTTGGATTCTGCGCCTTTTTTTGAAGCGCCGTACCCTGCATTTTCAACAGCCCTTATTATGTCCGCTTCCGATGCAGTACCCTCGACACCCATTGAATTTGTGAGAAGGCTGACAGCACAGTTCTGAACTCCCGGAACAGCTGATACTGCCTTTTCTACTCTTGAACTACAGGCGGCACAACTCATTCCGGTCACATTATATTGTTCCATTAAAACCCCTTTCTGTTATTTCATGATCTTTTGCAGTGTTGCTGCAAGCTCGTCAATGACTTCATCTTTTCCCGCACGAATATCATTGACCACACAGCTTTTCATATGTGAAGTAAGAAGCACCTTGTTGAAACTGTTCAGTGCACTGTTTACAGCCGATACCTGGATCATTATATCAGGACAATAAGCATCATTTTCAAGCATCTTTTCAATTCCACGAACTTGTCCTTCTATTCTTTTAAGCCTGTTCATCAGTGATTTGAATTCTTCTTCACTGCGCTTCTTTTTTCGGTTACAACAACATTTATTCTCGTCCATAACAACCTCCTTTATATACCCCTATAGGGTATTCCTTAAATATAATTATATACCCTTATGGGGTATTTGTCAAGACCTTTCATATAAAAATACTTTTTGTTTAAAAACCACTTTTTCTATAATAAACAAAAAGCACATTCCCATAAAGAGAATGTGCTTAAAACAAATATGATAGAAGCTAAAATATATCAGAAATCTGCTTCATCCGGGTCAAATCCTGAACCTCCGAAATATTCCATAGCATTGATAGCAGCCATATCATCATCAGTTATCTCAAAGCCGAACACATCAATATTCTGCTTTATGCGCTCAGGAGTCACCGACTTTGGCAGCGGTATCTTGTCGTTTTGCAGACACCAGCGGACACAAAGCTGTGCTACAGATACGCCATACTTGCCGGCAACTTCTTTAAGAGTTTCGTTCTGAAGCATTTTTCCAGTTCCAAGCGGTCCCCATGCTTCAACAACTATATCATTCTTACGACAGAAATCTACAGTTTCCTCCTGCATAAATCCGGGATGGAACTCGATCTGGTCTATCATCGGTTTTATCTCACAATCTTCAATAAGAGCTTCAAGATGATGTTTTTTGAAATTGCTGACACCTATTGCTTTTATCCTGCCCTGCTTGTAAAGACACTCAAACGCTCTCCATGTGTCAGCATTAAGCTCACGGCAATTAGGAAACTGCTTTTTGTTTGCCGGCCAGTGTATAAGATACAGATCAAGATATTCAAGCTGCAGATCGGAAAGTGTTTTCTCAAAGGCGGCTATAGTCTTATCGTATCCTCGTTCAGCATTCCACAGCTTACTCGTTATAAATAGTTTGCTCCTGTCTGCATCTGATTCTTTCAAAGCTTTGCCGACACTTTTTTCATTTCCGTAAATCGCAGCACAGTCTATATGTATATAACCGTCTTTTAAAGCTTCCTTTACAGCGGATACCGCAGTTATGCCGTCCGGTGTCTGCCATGTGCCAAATCCTATGGACGGTATCTCATAACCATTTGCAAGCTTTACTGTTTTATTAAGCATAATTATACCTCCGCATGATCTCTTATGTCTGCAAAAATCTAAATAATCTTTATCAGAAATTTGAACCGTTCCAGCCCCAGTTCTCTATCTCAGTATACTTGACATATATTCTTGATTGTTCTATCGAAAGCTGTTCGCTTATGGTACTGCATATCTCAGCTGTAAGCTTGTCATAAGCACTTCTCTGTGCTCCGCCGTAAATGCTCACGTCTACCATTGCAGCAGGAGCGTTGTCGCCCTTGAAGTAAAGTATCTGTTCGGGTTCTATGCCGACCATGAGCCAGCTCTCAGACTTGCCGAGGATAGCTGTGATAGCCTGTCCCATTGCAGATTTAATGGCTGTTTCCTGATCTTTGGAAACTGTTGTGTTAGTCTTGATATTAATAAATGGCATTTTATATTTTCTCCTTTTACTATTTTTATATGCTTTATCAATGTCTGCTCAACAACTGTTAAAAACAGCTGTTAAGAATAAATTAATTATAACACACTAATCTGAAAAAAGCAATAGTACAGATTCTAAGCCTCGCAGAAATCAATCAAGTTTTAATAGAATGCTTGATTTTTGATGTATTTTTTATATGTTAAAGTCAATAATATATATGAAAAAACACGGAAGCATTAATATCACAAAATGATACTATGCGCCGTGTATATGGTGAGGTATTGGCTATGTCATATAATAAAGTGGTTATTTCCGGTATCAATACATCAAATCTGACAGTATTAAAAGAAAACGAAAAGATAGAGCTTCTGAGAGAAATACAGAAAACAGGGAGCAAAGAGGCTAAAGACAAGCTTATCAAAGGAAATCTAAGACTTGTGCTAAGTGTGATACAAAAATTCACCAATCGAGGAGAAGATATAGATGACCTCTTCCAGATAGGCGTGGTAGGTCTTATAAAAGCAATAAACAATTTTGACCTTACTAAAGAAGTACGATTTTCGACCTATTGTGTTCCGATGATAGCCGGTGAACTAAGGCGCTATCTTCGTGACTACGGACAGATAAAAGTGAGCCGTTCAATGAAAGACCTTGCATATAAGGCCATGCAGGCAAGGGAAAAACTCACGGTGGCTAATCAGCGTGAACCTAAAATAGAAGAAATAGCAAAAGAGATAAACTCAAAGCCGTCTGATGTAGTACTGGCACTCGAAAGTGTCGCAGACCCTGTATCACTTTATGAACCTGTATATTCCGATTCGGGAGATACATTGTATGTGCTTGATCAGATAGGAGACAAAAACGATGTGGAAAGCTGGATCGATGAGCTTTCTCTCAGAGAAACTATCCGTTCTTTAGGTGCAAGAGAAAAAAATATCATCTATCTGAGATTCTTTCAAGGGAAAACGCAGGTAGAAGTTGCCGGGGAAATAGGCATTTCTCAGGCGCAGGTGTCACGCCTTGAAAAAGGAGCACTTGCAAAAATCAAAGGGAAAAGTTAGTACAATACCGCCCCTGTTTGCGGTATTGTATTTTTCGATTCAAAGCATTATTAGCTTACAGCTTTTGCATAAAAAACCGGTCTGAATTTTCTCAGACCGGTGTGATTTTTATTTTCCGATTACTCCGTCTTTCATCTGCCTTACATACTCTCCTACATACTTTGGAGAATCCTTGCCGTACTTTTCTATGATACGGATTATCGCAGAACCTACGATAGCTCCGTCAGATACGGAAGCCATTTTTCCTGCCTGTTCTGGAGTGGATATACCAAATCCCACAGCACATGGAGTATCAGTACTCTCACGGATAACCTTTACGATAGAAGCTATATCAGTTTTTATCTCACTTCTTACACCTGTAACACCAAGGCTCGATACAATATATATGAAACCGTCTGCTTCCTTTGCGATCATCGCTATCCTCTGATGAGATGTCGGAGCAATGAGCGGTATCAATGCCACATCATACTTTTTGCATATTGGCTGGAACTCGTCTTTTTCCTCAAACGGAAGATCAGGAAGTATCATGCCGTCAATGCCGACCTCGCTGCATCTTGAAATGAATTTTTCAGCGCCGTATGAAAAAACCACGTTTGCATATGTCATGAACACAAGCGGAATACTTACTTCTTTTCTTATACGCTCCACAAGCTCAAAAACCTTGTCGGTAGTAGTACCGGCTTTCAGCGCACGTATATTCGCTCCTTGTATAGTCGGTCCCTCTGCGGTAGGGTCTGAAAAAGGTATTCCAAGCTCGATAAGATCGGCTCCGTTTTCCGCAGCAGCCTTGACATTTTCCAAGGTCGTGTCAAGATCAGGGTCTCCGCAGGTTATAAAGGGTATGAACGCCTTGCCGTTTTCAAAGGCTTTTCTTATATTATTCATGTATATCCTCCCCTCTGTATCGTGCTATAGATGCACAGTCCTTGTCTCCCCTGCCGGAGATGGTTATTATCATTATCTTATCTTTGTCCATTGTCGGTGCGAGCTTCATAGCATATGCAACAGCGTGAGCCGATTCGATAGCCGGGATAATACCCTCAGTCCTCGAAAGGAATTCAAAAGCTTCTACCGCTTCATCATCTGTTACCGGAACATACTCAGCACGTCCTATATCATGAAGGTATGCGTGTTCCGGACCTATTCCCGGATAGTCTAGACCTGCCGAGATCGAGTAAACAGGTGCTATCTGTCCATACTCGTCCTGACAGAAATATGATTTCATTCCATGGAATATACCAAGACTTCCTGTATTTACAGTCGCTGCAGTCTCAAACGTGTCGATACCTCTTCCGGCCGCCTCGCAGCCGATAAGCTTTACGTCTTTATCATTTATATAATGATAAAAGCTTCCTATCGCATTTGATCCGCCGCCGACACAGGCTATAACTGCATTAGGAAGTCTTCCTTCCTTTTCAAGTATCTGTGCTCTTGATTCTCTTGATATTACTGCCTGAAAATCACGCACGATAGTCGGGAACGGGTGCGGACCCATTACTGAACCTAAACAATAGTGAGTATCTGAGATCCTCGATGTCCATTCTCTCATTGCTTCTGAAACTGCATCTTTAAGAGTAGCTGTGCCGTTCTTTACAGGTATTACCTCTGCACC
>CADBQZ010000106.1 GCA_902796865.1 uncultured Ruminococcus sp.
CAAAAATCCTTAGTAGTAAAAATCCCCGATTCTTACTACTATTTTACTACTAACGATGTCCTTAGAATGCTAAAATTTGCCACAATTTGCGGTATTCGCCCTGAATTTTGACAGAATCAATACCCCCGTTCGTCAAAGTATACAAGGGCAAAACACGACAAAACACGGCAAATCACGGAGGTTTAGACCTATGATAAAGGTTATGTTTGTCTGCCACGGCAATATATGCCGCAGTCCGATGGCGGAATTTATAATGAAAAAGCTTGCTGCAGAAAATGAACTCACGGATAAAATATCTATAAGTTCATCTGCAACAAGCTCGGAAGAAATATGGGGTGGAAGAGGTAATCCAGTATATCCGCCTGCTAAAAAGGAACTGGAAAAGCACGTGATAAGTTGTGAGGGTAAGACTGCTGTACAGCTTACTAAAGGTGATTACAGCAAATATGATATGCTTATCGGAATGGACAGCGCTAATATCCGTAATATGAATCGTATTTGCGGCGGAGATAATGATAACAAGATATATAAGCTTTTATCGTTTGCCGGCAGAGATGATGATGTATCCGATCCGTGGTTTACAGGCCGATTCGATGTTGCATATAATGATATTTACGAAGGCTGTCTCGCTCTTTTGGAACATTTAAGAAATATATAAAAAAGCTCCGTTGATTCGGAGCTTTTTGTCTTAAGCATTGGCATACATTGCTGCTTCTGTCTGAACACCAATGTTATTTTCGGGAGCCTTAGCGATCTGTGATGTAACAGCCTGTGCCGAAACTTCCTTAGCCACGGTATTCTTGGTAGTTTCAGTGTCGTATGATTTTTTCCAGTCATCAAACTGTTTCATTACGTTATCGTAGGTCTGCTTTGTGATCTCTGGCATATCGTCAAGTTTTTTCTTGCCCAGGATACCAGCTGCACCTTCAAAGCCCTTAATAACTGCCTTCTGGAGCTCATCGATCTTTGAAGGATCGTCTCCTGCAAGAGCCTTAGCAAAATCCATGATCCTGCCTGCAACCTTTTCAACAGAGTATTCGCCGCCTTCGGAGATAGCCTCCTTAGCTTTAGCGCTCTGTTCTTCGGTAACGTGGAGTTTCAGGTCACCTATAGTGAGATTAACGGTCTGACCCTGATCTGCGATCATTCCGCTTATCATTTCCTGAAGCTGTTTCTCTCTTGTAGCCTGATCCTGTTTAGCCATTTCAAGGATAGATTCTCTTGAATAGATACCTGAATCACTCTTTTCAAGGTCTTTTGACTTTACAAAAGCGTCCTCTCTTGCTACGGAAGAAGAAACGGCGGACTTGGAAACTTCGTTTTCAGCAGCAGCATTTTCAGCAGCCTGCGAAACGCTTCCCATTCCGTTAAGATTTACCGATGCCCCATTATTTAGAGCATTGTTCTTGATAGCTTCTAAACTCATAAATCAACACCTCCGTTTATAAAAATTTAATATACCGTGTATCTTATATATCGGAAGTTATTCCGTAAATTCAACCCTTAATGTATAGGATTTATCATAAGTTTTAGTATAGACTGTATGATAGTTGCCTTGATATGGGAATCATCGGCATTTTTTATAACGTCTTCCTTTTCACTGGTCTTTACAGCAATGTATTTTGCTTCAAGGATGTTAAGAGAAAGTGCCATTACCGTAAACCTGCATCCATTGCAGTGGCAGCAGTGGAACTTGTCGAAAATATCATTAAAACGAGATTTCATAAGTTCCTCATTGATATTTATGACTTCATATTCACTGTAGTCACCATTGTCCTTGTCATATCTGCGTTCAGCAAGCTGTCTCGCATAAGCAGAAACTCTCGGAACGGTCTTGTCCGCAGGATCCGGAGCTTCTCCTGCTCTTTCAGGGATCCTTTCTGCGGCAGTATCTTCCTCTGGTGCTTCTTCTTCAGCAGGTTCATTTTCAGGGAGTTCCTGTTCCTCGTTATCATCAGGTTCTTCTTCTTCGTCTTCTCCAAATACGTCATTACCAGCCATTTCATCAATATAAAGATCATAATAGCTTTTTTCTTCAGACGGTTTAGGATTCTTTGGAGTAACTTTTTTGATAGAAGATCTTCTTGCAGTCTTTTTAGGCTTTTCTTCTTCAGGCTCGTCCGAAGTCATATCCTCGTCTTCTATCTCTTCTTCGTCCTCTTCCTCGTATTCAGGTTCGGGCTTAGGTTTAGGTCTGTTTTTAGAGCCGGGCTTTCTGCCACGTCTGGGCTTAGGAGGAGCTTCCTCAACGATCTCATCGTCTTC
>CADBQZ010000107.1 GCA_902796865.1 uncultured Ruminococcus sp.
ATTAATGCTATATTTTTTTTTTTTTTTTATATTAAGTATCTCATCAAAGCCTGTAGCTTCAAATATCTCGATCACATCCTGATTTGCGCTTCTTACTTCCATTTTTCCCTGCTTATTCATTTTTTTCTGAGCTGAGATAAGTACACGAAGACCTGCTGATGAAATATAATCGACCTGTGCGATCTCAAGTATTAGTTCTTTTAGACCATCTAATGAAGATTTTATAACTCCATCAAGCTCCGGAGCAGTCAATGTATCTATTCTGCCCTCTATTTCTAAAGTAAGTTTTCCCTCTTCGCTTATTTTCTTGATATTCATAATTTTCTTTTCCTTTCCTTATTATATTATATAAAAACAGGCTTAAATTAATAGCCTGTATTAATTATACCACAGTTTTCACAATAAATCAAGTGTATTCTCTTTTTTTTAGTAGATATAAACAAATCAGTTTTTTTTAGTTGTGCAAACGCATAACATTAAAAAAATAATATTGACATCACAAAAAAAGTGTTATATAATGTAATTTATTAGGGGCAAATATAAAAAGAAGAAACTAGTTCTTGAGCCGTAGCATATTGGACAAGTGTCCCATATGTAATACTTTTTCTTCTTTCTGTCCCACGGATACTGATTTTTCAAACGAAAAACGCTATCCGAAGCCTTATTTTCAGAAATGGAGGTAAAATATGGATTATATAATGACTACCGAAGGTCTTACAAAGATCTACGGCAGCAAGACCGCCGCAAAGGATATAAATATCCATATCCGTGAAGGAGAGATATACGGTCTTATCGGACGAAACGGCGCCGGCAAGACTACTATCATGAGAATGCTCAGCGGTCTTTCAACGCCTACAAAAGGTACTTTTTCGCTTTTCGGTGATAAGGGAGACAAAGCAAAGAAGCACCTGAAAAAGGTCGGTGTACTTATCGAAAATCCGGGACTTTATCCTAAAATGTCCGCAAGAGAAAACATTAATATCAAATGTGTTGGTATGGGTTATAAGAAAAAGGGATATGTTGATGAGCTGCTCGAACTTGTAGGACTTGAAAACGTAGGCAAAAAAGCCAGCGGTTCATTCTCACTTGGTATGCGCCAGCGTCTTGGCATCGCACTCGCACTTGTTGGCGATCCGAAAATGATTATTCTTGATGAACCTATAAACGGTCTTGACCCACAGGGTATCGTGGAGATACGTGAGACACTTGCTAAACTTCGTGATGAAAAGAAGATAACAGTAATGATCTCAAGCCACATCTTAGAAGAACTTTCAAAGCTTGCCGATTCATACGGCATAATACATGAAGGTGAGATCATAGACGAATTCACCTCGGAAGAACTTTTTGAAAGATGCAGCCAGTATGTTACCATCAAAACAGCAGATAATAATTCAGCAGTAGGTATCCTTCAGAAAAACGGCTTTGAAAAATCTGTCATTGACAAGGACGGAAATATCCGCATCAGTGACAAACTTGATGATACTATTATGATGAATGAGCTGCTTGTAAAAAACAATATAGGCGTAAAAGAGATATTCATAAACAATATGTCTCTTGAGGATTATTATCTTTCTGTTACAGGAGGTAAGCACAATGGGTAATCTTATAAAAATGGATCTTTTAAAGATCAGAAAAATAAAAATAACATATGTAGCTTTTCTTGTAATGGTGATATATGATCTGCTTATCAATATCGCAGCTCCGTTACTTTTTAAAATGATAGGAAGCGCTGAGATCGAAAAAGAGCTTGAAAAAACAATAGGCTTTTCAAGTCTTGTCGGAAAGCCAACTATGACTATGATGATGTTCTTTGCAGTAACCGCTTTTTCATATATGGATATTGCAAACGGCTATATAAAGAATATCGCAGGTCAGCTTGCAAACAAAGGTAATGTCGTAATTTCAAAGCTTACTGCTGCAAGTATTTACTGTCTGATATTTATGATAATATCAGGTGTTGTAAATGCTTTTACAAGCTGTGTATGCTATAAAGTTACTTTTGATATTGAAAATCTTCCGCTTGCTTTATGCACTCTTCTTATAAAGTGGATGCTTGCTATGGGATTATGTGCTATTTTCGTATTCTTTACAAACGGAATAAAAAGCAACGTCGCAGCTTATATTATAGTAGCACTTCTTTCTACTGGTGCTGCAGGAGCAGCTTATCTGGGTATTAATCTTGGTCTTCACAAGCTTGGCATTTCAGAATCATTTACCGTAAATGATTACGCTCCTGATATGCTTTTTGACTCAGTTGACGTTATCAATGGTGAATTAGTTGCAAACGGCATAGTAGTAGCTTTAGTATGCTTTATACTTTTCACATTCCTCGCTGTATCAATGTTCAATAAAAAAGATGTTAAATAATCAATGGAGGTAAATATATTATGGAAAATGAAAACAAGAAGAATATTTTCAGCATAGCTTCACTTGTTTTGGTAGTCGTGGCTATTGCGCTCTCAATAGCAGCATTTTGCGTTATGAATGAACCTATAAAGAATTCTACTGTTGTTAAGCTCTGGGGCAGCACAAGCTCAACTCTTAGCATAATCGGTCTGGTTGCCGGTATCGCAGCATTCGTTGCAGCTATAGTTGGCGTTATCAACAAGGGCGGCAGCAAAGGCTTAAGGATCGCAAGTATCATTGTATCAATCATAATCCTTTTGGGTACGCTCCTTTCTACGCTTGGTGTAAGCTTACTTGTCGGCATGACAAAACACTATAACGGTGATAAAGAAGCATTAAGCTTCATAGACGACGAAGAAACACTTAATAAGCTTGATGATATGATTGCAAAGATCGTAGAAAAAGTAGAAGAAAATAATAAATAATAAAACTATATTTACAAACTCCCCCAGAAGTTGTATAAACTTTTGGGGGAGATATTTTATAGTATGTTATATTGTCTTTTCTTAAAAGAGTATAACTTAAAGATCTGATACTTTTAAGCTAAACTTATAAGAATGCAGAACATTTGTATATACGCAATAAAAAGCCATAGTATTTCCGGCTGTTGTCTCAGAAATACTATGGCAATACTTTTATATTATATCGGAAAAGTCCTCTGTTTTCCAAATTTTTATTATTTTAGTTCCAGCTTTGCAGCCTCCGGCTTTTTACCCGCTTCTTCCGGCTTTTTAGGACTAAGACTTGAAAGCTTTGGTCTTGAAGACACCGGAGCCGCCGCCGGCGGAGGAGGAGTTATCTTCTTTTTGAATATTTTCACAGCAGCCGTCCACATTATTCCCACACCTACGCCAAAGCCAAATGCACAAAGCGCATAAGTCGATACTAAATGTATAAGCTCATATGAAAATATAAAATAACTGCCGAGAGACATCAATGTAAATATCACATCTGCTATAAGAAAACTTGCAGATATATGAAGCTTGCTGTGTACCGCAAGTATTATGAATAAAAACAGGCTTACAAGTGACAATGCAATAAGTACAGTAAAATACATTCCCATAAAGTCAATAACTTTATTTTCACTGAAACCTAACCGGCCTGCCGCCCCTTTTATATCGAACAGGAAATACAAAAGTACTCCCCCGCCTATCGCAGTCAGAAAAGCCATCAAAGCTCTTCCGGCAATATTCAGCTTTTTTATTGTAAACATAAAGATCATATAACACAGCATCGTCAGTACAAGAAGTATTGCTGAGATAAAAAGTGCAAGTCCGACATTAATGCCAATAAGTCTTGCAACAGTTGTCATAAATGTCAGGGTTATAGCCGCTCTCATGATATTCGACTTTACTATTTTAGTCATAAGCCTGAACATCTTATAAAGTATAAACATTACAAATGATACTACCGAAAGAAATGCAAGGAGCACAGATGCAAATCCCACTATTTTCAGGAATATCTGCATATAAACTGTATCCTTTATATCAAAAGCATGGAGCAGACCGCTCTTTTTTATATTATCGCCTACAGCTGCAAATGAAAATCCAGAGTCAGAACTCACTTTCCAAATTATCCCATTTAATAGAAACAAAATTGTTCCTATAGTTCCGACAGTAGCTATTTTCATAAGAAGCGGTATTTTCCAGTTTTTAAATGAATGAATGAACAAGCTTCCGAAGCCTATCAGACTAAATGCAAGAGATACCAAAAAAACCGGTTTTATAAATACACCGATCGCTAAAAAAACTGCAACGCCCATAAGCGAATACATAGAAAGCTTAAAAGTCAGCTTTCGCTCTTTTTTTTCTGTTTCCGCCATTTTTGCCTCCAAATGCAGATTAATTTCTTATTTATATTATATAATATTTCATAAGTGTTGTCAATACAAAATATGCTTTGTTCTATCGTTATTAAAATATAATTGTACATTTTATAAAAATATTCTATTGACATTTTACAATAAATATGATAGCATGAAATAAAAGTTGTTTCACGAAAAAAATATTATAAGGAAAGGAAAAAATATGAAACTTCCAAACGATCCGTTCATACTGTTAAGTTTCGTCAATACACTTCTGAGAGATAAATATAAATCTCTTTCCGAACTCTGCGACGATCATAACATAAATGCCGATACGATAGTAACAAAACTTGAAGGCATCGGTTATACTTACAGTGCTGAACAAAATAGATTCAAGTAAATAAAGGAGGAACATCATGTTCAAAAAAATCGTTCCATTCGCTGTATCGGCAGTTATTGCTGCTACCGCTGCTGCCGGTGTGTTGTCACCCGGTGTTAATGCTGCTGACGAAATAACAGCTTATACCGATTATGTAAACGAAGGACATATCAGTGTATTTGATCTCATAAAGATCAAAAGGAGTCTTGCCGCTGATGACGGAAGATATACTTTCGCTGATTACGACTATGTCAGCCGTTTTCTTGTTAAGCTTATCAAAGAAGGACGAGAATTTGCAAAGAAAGTATTTGTTTCATTTGATAAAGACGGTGCTTCAACAGAATACTACACTAATCCTTCTGTACTGGATCCGAAACTAATAGCTGTCGGTAC
>CADBQZ010000108.1 GCA_902796865.1 uncultured Ruminococcus sp.
ATTCAGGTTATACATATTCTTAGACCAGTTTTCTATTGTAGAATACCTGAGAGTTGCATTTTTTCCGACAAACAGTTCAACACAGCCAGCGTGAAGATTTGCAACGTTGTATTTCGGAGCTGAACAGCCTTCTATAAAGTGCAGATAAGCACCCTCGTCAACGATTATAAGTGTATGTTCAAACTGTCCTGCACCGGGAGCGTTCAGTCTGAAATATGACTGTAACGGTATTTCAACCGATACTTCCTTTGGAACATATACGAATGAGCCTCCCGACCATACAGCACCGTGCAGAGCTGCAAATTTATGATCTGTCGGCGGAACAAGATGCATGAAGTGTTCCTTTATCATATCTGCATAAGGACCGTGCATAGCAGTCTCAAGGTCTGTATATATTACTCCTTTGTCGGCAACGTCCTGTCTTACATTATGGTATACAAGCTCGGAATCATACTGCGCTCCTACACCTGCAAGTGATTCACGTTCTGCTTTGGGTATACCTAGTCTTTCAAATGTGTTTTTTATGTCTTCCGGTACGTCCGACCATTTGGCGCTCATCTGAGTATTCGGTCTTACATATGTTACGATATTGTCCATATCAAGACCATCTATAGAAGGTCCCCAATCAGGGACTTCCAGCTTGTTGTATGTTTCGAGTGACCTTAATCTGAACTCTCTCATCCATTCAGGGTCGTTTTTTTCTTCGGAGATTTTTTCTACAAGCTCGGGAGTAAGTCCTGCATCTATCTTGTAAAAATCATGTTCGCTGTCTTTTATATCATAGACACTTCTGTCTATGTCAGCGATCTGCTGTTTTTCGTTCAAATCATTACACCTCTTCCCAAAGCTATTATTCGTTCTCGTATTCCGAGAAGCCGTTTTCGATTACCTCGTCAACAAGCTCCGGACCGCCCGATTTTACAATAACGCCGTTCACCATTACATGAGCATGATCGACGCTAAGTGACTGGAGTATCTTTGTAGCGTGGGTTATTATGAGAAGTCCTCCGTCGGAATTCTTTTTATATTCCGCAATGCCCTGTGAAACTGTCCTTACAGCATCTACGTCAAGACCGGAATCTGTTTCGTCGAGTATTACAAGTTCAGGGTTGAGCATCAGCATCTGGAGTATCTCAGTCTTTTTCTTTTCGCCGCCTGAGAATCCTACGTTAAGATCTCTAGAAGCGTATGAGCTGTCCATATTGAGTATCTCCATTTTCTGCGCCAGCTCTTTTTTGAATGTACTGAGACGTACTCTGTTTCCTGTCTTTGCTTCAAGAGCACTTCTTATAAATGAGCTTACGCTTATGCCGGGTATCTCGATAGGGTTCTGGAATGAAAGGAATATGCCTTCCTTTGCACGGTCGCTTACTGACATATCGTTTATGCTTTTTCCTTTGTATATGATCTCGCCGCCTGTTACGGTATATTCTTCACTGCCCATTATTGTACAGCCAAGTGTTGATTTTCCTGTTCCGTTCGGTCCCATAAGTACATGGACTTCACCTCTGCCTACACTAAGATCTATACCTTTAAGTATTTCCGTTTCACCGGCGTTTACTTTAAGACCTCTTATATCCAGAAGTTTTTCGCTATTCATTATTATCACCGTTTCCTTTACATTTTGCCGCTTCTTCGAGCGTTATTGAATCAAGATAGTTGTTTATTACCTCTGAAAGCCCCCGCCATATCGGAAGTGCCGAGCAAAGCTCTGCATTATTACAGACAGGCGTTCCGCCTTCTATGCAGGTGACAGGTTCTATCGTTTTTTCGACCGAACGCAGTATTTCACCTACACTGTACTTGTCCGCTGTTTTAAGCAGTCTGTAGCCGCCGCCTTTTCCGCTTGCGGCCTCAACAAGTCCGTGCTTTGAAAGCAGCGAGGTTATGCTTTCAAGATATTTAAGAGATGTGTTCACTTCTCCTGCAATATCTTTTAAAGGCACATACTCTCCGTCGGAGCTTTCCGAAAGGAGTATCATGATTTTCAAAGCATATCTGCCTTTTGTTGAAATTATCATTTTATCTGCCCCTTAAACAATACAAATAAGAAGATTATTCTTATAGAATAGTATCACCATATTATTATACACCTATTCACCAACTATGTCAATAGGTAAATAGAACGTATCGCCTACGAAGCACAGAAATCATTGACTTTTTTGAGCAGTGATAGTATAATATAATACAGGCAAACTAAAGAACTCTGTAAATTATTTTATGAAGAGTTCGGGAAGTAAGAGGATATCTATGAATACAAGAGTAGCAGTCATGGCGATAATAGTCTATGACAGGGAAGCGACCGAAAAGCTCAATTCGCTTTTGCATGATAACAGGGAATACATCATAGGCAGAATGGGGATACCTTACAGAGCTAAGGATATAAGCATAGTTTCTGTTGCGATAGATGCTCCACAGGATATTATCGCATCACTTGCTGGAAAACTCGGCAACATAAAGGGTTTGAGTGTGAAAACAGCTTACTCAAATGTTACCGGTGAAAATAAATAAAAATCATCTGACGGAAAGAGAGATCTGACCGCAAGAAAGGAATCAATTATGGCAAAATATGACCCGAAATCACTTAAAGCAGAAGAATTTATCAATGACGAGGAAATACTCGAAACGATAAAATATGCTGAGGAAAACAAGAACAATCTTAGCCTTATAGACGAGATACTCGAAAAGGCAAGACCTAAAAAACAGGGTAAAGGATATGTATGTTCCGGACTTACTCACAGAGAAGCATCGGTGCTTCTGGCATGTGAGGACCCGAAAAAGATCGAGGAAATGTATAAGCTTGCAAAGGAGATAAAGCTTGCATTTTACGGAAACAGGATAGTTATGTTCGCACCGCTTTATCTTTCAAACTATTGCGTGAACGGATGCGTATATTGTCCTTATCACATGAAGAATAAGCATATCACAAGAAAGAAGCTCACTCAGGAGGAAGTAAGACAGGAAGTCATAGCTCTTCAGGATATGGGACATAAGCGTCTTGCGATAGAAGCAGGCGAAGATCCGGTAAACAATCCTATCGAATATATACTTGATTGTATAGATACGATATATTCTGTTCATCATAAGAACGGAGACATAAGGCGTGTCAATGTCAATATTGCAGCTACTACCGTTGAAAATTACAAGAAGCTTAAAGACGCAGGTATCGGAACATATATACTCTTCCAGGAAACTTACAATAAAAAAGGTTATCTTGAACTTCACCCGACAGGTCCTAAGCATGATTATGATTATCATACAGAGGCTATGGACAGAGCCATGGACGGCGGCATAGACGATGTAGGACTTGGCGTATTGTTCGGACTGGAAGGCTATAAATATGAATTTGCAGGTCTTCTTATGCACGCAGAGCATCTTGAAGCGGTACACGGCGTAGGACCTCATACGATAAGCGTTCCCCGTGTAAAACACGCCGATGATATTGATCCTGATGTTTTTGACAATGGAATATCTGACGAGATGTTCAAAAAGATAATCGCCTGCATCAGAATAGCTGTTCCGTATACCGGAATGATAATCTCTACAAGAGAAAGTGAAAAGGTAAGGGGAGAAGTTCTTGAACTTGGTATTTCACAGATAAGCGGTGCTTCAAGGACATCTGTCGGCGGATATACCGAAGAGGAAAGACCTCATGACTCGGAGCAGTTTGATGTTTCCGATCAGAGAACGCTAGATGAAGTCGTGAACTGGCTTATGAAACTAGGCTTTATACCGTCCTTCTGTACCGCCTGCTATCGTGAGGGCAGAACAGGAGACAGATTTATGAGCCTTTGCAAGAGTGGGCAGATATTAAACTGCTGTCACCCGAATGCTCTTATGACACTTGCGGAATATCTTGTTGACTATGCAGAAGACGAAACTAAGGAGATAGGCTTTAAGCTCATAAAGGACGAGCTTTCAAAGATACCTACTGATAAAGTCAGAAATATTGCTATGGAGCATATAGAGGATATAAAGAACTCGAACAAACGAGATTTCAGATTCTAAGGAGGTATCCTTATGAGTTTGAATGAAACTGTTTCTGCCGAAAGAGTGCATATAGCATTCTTTGGTATGAGAAACGCAGGAAAATCCAGCGTCGTAAACGCTGTTACAGGACAGGCACTTTCGCTCGTATCAGATGTTGCAGGAACGACTACAGACCCGGTATCAAAGGCTATGGAACTTTTGCCGGCAGGTCCAGTTGTTATAACAGATACTCCCGGTATAGATGATGAGGGAGAACTTGGCTTGATGAGAGTCAAAAGGGCTGTAAGAGCGCTTGATAAGGCAGATGTAGCGGTTTTGGTAATTGACGGAAGCAAAGGCGCTTGTAAGCTTGATAATGAGCTTATCGAGAAATTCAAGAACAGGAATATACCTTATATCGTTGCGTACAATAAAAGCGATCTTAAAATATCCGGCGTAAACGGTGAAAATGAGATAACTGTCAGTGCAAAGACCGGAAGCGGCATCAATGAACTCAAAGAGCTTATAGCCAAAAAGGCAAATATCGAAAAGAAGGATAAACCGCTTATCTCAGATCTTGTTTATGAAAATGAAACAGCAGTTCTCGTAGTACCGATAGACGCTGCCGCTCCGAAAGGCAGACTTATCCTGCCGCAGCAGCAGACTTTAAGAGAGCTTCTCGATACGAATGCTATAGCAGCAGTCACTCAGGTAGGACAGCTGAAAAGAACGCTTGACGGCTTGAAGGAACCGCCGAAGCTGGTAGTTACCGATTCACAGGCTTTTGAGGAAGTAAGCAGGATAGTCGATGAAAGCATACCGCTCACATCGTTTTCTATATTGTTTGCAAGATATAAAGGTGAGCTTGATGTCTTTATAAAAGGTGCGGAAGCTCTTAAAAAAATAAAAAACGGCGACAGGATTCTTATTTCAGAAGGCTGTACTCATCACAGACAGTGCGGAGATATAGGCACACAGAAGCTTCCGGCATTTGTACGGAAGTTTACAGGCTGTGAGCCGGAATTTTCGTTTACTTCCGGCGGAGAATTCCCGGATGAACTGACTGGATATTCTTTAGTGATACACTGCGGAGGCTGTATGCTGAATGAACGTGAGATGAAGTCAAGGATAGAGCGTGCAAAGGCAAGCGGAGTTCCTATAACGAATTACGGCATTGCGATAGCCTGCATGAAAGGAATACTTGAACGGTCGGTAAGACCGCTTTATGAAAGCAAAGGTGCAGATAAATGAAAGTAACTCTGAATACTGATGAAGATGTCGTAAGGACTGTAAAAGAAGGGCTTGAAAGGACTGGAGGATACTGTCCTTGCAGGATACAGAGAACGCCTGAGAATAAATGTATGTGCAAAGAATTCAGAGACCAGATAGCTGACCCTGAATTTGAAGGTTTCTGTCACTGTATGCTTTATTATAAGTCCAGATAAAGGAGGGGTGTATGATGCCTGAGATAAAAATAACCGCTGAAAATTTTGAGTCAGAAGTAAAAAATTCCGATAAGCCGGTGCTGCTTGACCTTTGGGCAGAGTGGTGCGGTCCATGCAGGATGCTTTCTCCTGTTATATCTGATATAGCAGACGAGTATGCAGGAAAAATAAAGGTAGGAAAGATAAATGTAGATGAACAGCCGCAGCTTGCTGCTATGTTCGGTGTCGAGAGCATACCTCTTGTGCTTATAGTTAAGGACGGAAAGACTGTAGATTCATCGCTGGGATATCGTCCAAAGGAGCAGATAAAGGAATTTGTTGAGAGAAATCTCTGAGAAAATTGCTTTATGAACTTAAAAATTAAAACCACAAATGTTGCATTGCACAAATTTCAACACGGCTTTTCGTCAATTTGCATAAATAAAATTTATGTCAAAATTTACAGTATTTTAACTTATAAGAAATGTGATTTGTGTAAAATCTATTGTAAAAGCCGTAAATACGCTGATTTAGCGGTTTTGACACACCAAACAGAAACATTTTGCCCCATTTTGAGGTGAAAAAAATCTACAAGCTGTCAATTGACTTTTTACTTGAAATTATGTTATAAATAATATGATGAAATTTATGAAAGAGGTATGAGCAGAAAAGACTCATACGGGAGGGTTAATATCATGACATTTAATGACGTTGTAAATAAGGTTAAAAAAGAATTCGGCAGTGCCGATGTAAGTAATTATGAAGATAATCTCGCTATCCAGGTAAATGTTACCGGTGACGGCGAAGGTGCTTTCTACACAAAGATCGAAAACGGAAACCTTGAGATCGAAGGCTATGACTACAATGATAATAACGCTGTTATCACTGGTTCAGCTGATGACATTATCAAGGTATTCAGCGGCAAGCTTGATATAAGCAAGGCTGTTGAGGCTGGTAAGCTTTCTATCGAAGGTGATTACGAAAAGGCACTTTCTATCCAGCCACAGATCGACAATAACAAGAAGAAGCCTGCTAAGAAGACTGCTTCAAAGTCAACAACAGCTAAGGCTGCAACAAAGAAGACAACTGCTAAGGCAGAATCAAAGGAAACAAAGGTTGCAACAAAGAAGTCTTCAACAACAAAGACAACTAAGGCTAAGTCAACAGCTAAGAAGGGCTAATGACTTTCTGATGATACTCTGTTTGTGAATGACAGAGTATATAAAGCGCATCAGAGCGCAATTGTGCAACAACGGGATTTCAATTATCAAAGGAAATTAAAAAAGAAATACGTTTTCCTTGATCTTGAAATGAATATATATCCGGTCACAGCTTGATTTTAAAAGCTTTTAGTGTGAACGGATATGCAAAGAACTTTCGTACAACTTTGCATTAGGAATTAAAATGACAGTTTCATTGGTCTTGCAAAAGGCCTTTAACAGCACGATAATTAGGAATCGTGTATTGATCCCCTCTCTCAGCGCCGCTTTAAACAGCGGTGCTCTTTTTTTTGTTGCAGCATAATAAAAAAGGAACGCTCGAATTTAAAAGAGCGTTCCTTTATTTATTGTATCATGATAGGGTCTTATTTAACTTCCTTGATCCAACCAAATTCGTCTTTGATCTTACCCCACTGGATGCCTGTCATTGTATCATAAAGCATCTGAGAGATAGCACCGATCTTATTATCGTTTATCTCCATTATCTTATCGCCCCATTTGAGGTGTCCGACAGGTGATATAACAGCAGCAGTACCTGTACCGAATACTTCGTCAAGCTTTCCGGCATCGTAAGCTTCTGCGACTTCCTGAATGGTTATTCTTCTTTCAGTTACTTTGTATCCCTTGCTGCGGCATACTTCGATAGCGGACTTTCTTGTTATGCCTGGAAGTACAGAGCCGGTAAGTTCAGGAGTTATAACTTCTCCGTCTATAACGAAGAATATATTCATTGAGCCAACTTCTTCTATATATTTTCTTTCAACGCCGTCGAGCCAGAGAACCTGTTCATAATCCTGCTTGTGTGCTTCGTCCTGACCAGCAAGAGAGATAGCATAGTTTGCGGCGGTTTTTGCAAATCCTGTACCGCCTCTTACGGCTCTTACATAGTTATTCTCAACGTAGATCTTTACAGGGTTAAGACCGGTCGAGTAATAAGCTCCGGAAGGTGAGAGGATTATAATGAAAAGATAATGATCTGCAGGACGTACACCAACATACGGGTCTGTTGCGAAAATGAACGGACGTATGTAAAGTGCAGCACCGTCAGTATGCGGTACCCAGTCTTTTTCAAGCTCAAGAAGCTTCATCAGAGCATCTAAGCAGTCCTGTTCGTTTATTTCAGGTATGACCATTCTCTTATTTGAACTGTTAAGTCTCTTGAAGTTTTCTTCCGGACGGAAAAGCTGTATCTTTCCTTCAGCGGTGCGGTATGCTTTAAGACCTTCAAATACTTCTTGACCGTAGTGCAGACACATAGCCGCAGGCGAAAGAGTTATGTTCTGATACGGAACTATCCTTGCATCATGCCAGCCTTCACCGGTATCGTAGTTCATGATGAACATATGATCTGTAAAAATATGACCGAAGCCAAGCTTTGTTTCGTCAGCAGGCTTTTCTTTAAGCTGTTTTGCCAATTCGATTTTGATATCCATTGTTATCAAGACTCCCTTTTTCAAGGTCTGTTATTCACAGACTGTGATATAATTTTTTTTATATTTTTTGCTGCAGAGCATCATAGCAGAAACAGAAGCTGCGATGAACACTACAACAGATAATACTACAAGTAATATTTTGATTGATTTATTCATAATAAATGTACCCTCTGTAAAATACATGGAATATATTCGTACTTACTTATTATATCACATAATGATTTTATTGACTATATTACTTTAGCAAAAAATAACAGCCGCCACGAATGATATTTTTGAACAAAATGACGGATCATTTTCTTTTTTAAATAACAAAAAAGAATTATCAAAAAAAATTAGGAATAACACTTGAAAAATCAAAAAATATATGCTATAATATATATAATGCATTATAAAAGTTTGAAATTATGCAGTATATTCCGGAATATAGGTGTGCGGGCCCTGTGCAATGGAACACCGTGAACCATGTCAGGCGGGGAACCGAGCAGCATTAAGCGGATC
>CADBQZ010000109.1 GCA_902796865.1 uncultured Ruminococcus sp.
GGAATTAGCTCATCTGGTAGAGCGCCACCTTGCCAAGGTGGAGGTAGCGAGTTCGAGCCTCGTATTCCGCTCCATTTATTTTAAGGCATATTTGCTCGCAAGGGTGAATATAATTTAGTATAATCTGGATTGCCTTAAATGGCGCTATAGCCAAGTGGTAAGGCGTGGGTCTGCAACACCCTGATCCCCAGTTCAAATCTGGGTGGCGCCTCCAGTGCATAAAGCACTAAAAAACGTGTCTGTTTATCAGGCACGTTTTTATTTTTTATTGGTTTGCTGAAATTTGAAAAAATATATATAGTTAATTTTGATGCTTAAATTATAATAATTGCACGATATGACAGCGTTATTTTTGGCTCGAACTGAATTAATTGTGAGTTTTAAAATTTATCTGCACGGGGCTATCCTTCTGAGGAGTATTCTCTTTAATTTCAGTATAAGCCTTTTTTGCTTTTGAACGCTTTACTTTTAAAGCTTCCGGACTGTTTTCCACTTCAAATATCGTTTTCCTGCTTTCGATAAGATCGGTAATTTTATTTTCATCAGAGCTTTTGGTATCATCTTTTTTGTCGGCTTCAGTGTCCTCAGATATTTTTGATGCCTTAGCACTGTCACATACAGCCTGCTGCTTTGCTTCATGAGTTTCTTTTTCGACCTTGTGTACTTCTTCCTCGGTCGGAAGCTTTTCATACTCGCCGCTCTTTACAAATTTTGCGGATATCCTGTTTATTTTTTCAAGTTTAGCCATTTCAGAAGCGGCAATAGAAAGCTTTGTACCTTCCGGTATGTTGGGGTCATTCTTTACACTGTTTATTTTTGAAAGCGTTCCATTTACCTTATTTACTTTGAGACGCTCTGCTTCATCTTTTGTTTTACAGTGTTTCAGGTCATGCTCATACTTTTTTTCTTCCAGTTTGTCGTTTTTTACCTTTTCATAGAGCGTGGGATTTTTAGTCTTTAAATATTTCATCTCAGCTTCTGAAAGTTCAGCCCCTGCCGCAAGCTTGTCATTGATCTTATTAAGTGTATCATCGTTTTCGTGTTTTTCCTGCTGTTCTTTATACCATGCTTTAAAGCTGTCGTTTTTACGTTCCATCTCGGTCTTTTTTGATTCTGACTGAAAATCACCGGTTTTCTTTTTTTGATCCCATTTATTTTGCATTCCTAAGTTCTTGGCATACTGTGATGCCGAACCGATAATATTAAGATCCATGCTGTTACCTCCTTTTTATATTACAACTATACTTTTCTTTATCTTATTATTCGACAGCAAAACAGCATTTTCAACTCGTATTAATAATTAGTTCATGATTTATTTAAGATTTGTTCTTGATTTTATGAAATATATGTGTTATAATATATTTGCGGTCAGAAAAATATAACGCCGCACAGTGTAGAACAACAGATAGAAAAAGACAAAAAACGAAAAAAGAACAAAGAAAGGGGCCGGAGAGATTTCCGGCTTTTTTCCATTTATAAGGGCTGTTTTAAGGACAGCCATTTTTGTTATATGGATTTTCAAGGCGATACCTTACGTTCTTTGTATGGTACGCCTTAAAAAAATCGTTTTTTCTATTGCAGAAAACAGAAAAATCTGCTATAATAAGATGTGTGTAACCATAAAGCAGTTATTTCGCTGCATTTTAATATATGAAAGGAATGTTTTAAATGGAAACTATTGGTATAATAGGTGCAATGCCGTCAGAGCTTGCTGATATAAGAGTGCTTCTTAGTGATGCGGTCGTAAAAAAATACGCAGGATTTGAATTCTACGTATGCACATACAAGGGAAAGCTTATAGTGAGCGCCTGCTGCGGTATAGCAAAGGTAAATGCAGCGCTTTGTGCTCAGGTCATGATAGACAGGTTCGATATTGATGTTATAATCAATACAGGTATCGCAGGCGGTATGGATACAAATGTGAAGATCTGTGATATAGTAGTATCCGATTCTGTATGCCCGCATGATCTTGAACTTAGATTCCTTGAAAATTATCCTCCGTATCATTCGATATACGAAGCAGACAAGTCGCTTATCGACGTTGTGTGCAGTGTATGCGATGATAAAAATATACCAAGACATATCGGAAAGATAGTTTCGGGAGATGCGTTTATTTCTGATAATGCACTTAAAAAGGAAATATGTGACAGGCTTTCTCCTCTTGCAGTTGATATGGAGACTGCGGCTATAGGACAGACAGCATACAGAAACAATATACCGTTCGTAAGTGTAAGATGTATCTCTGATAATGCTGATGATGAAGGCGAGATGTCATTTGATGAATTTGAAAAGATAGCGGCAAAGAGAGTTGCAGAAATAGTTATGGATGTAGCCATAAAGCTTTGATAAAACTGCGTGCGGAGTAAAAAATATAATGGAAAATAACATTGCCGAGTATATTGATCTTGTAAAAAAGATCACGGAGAAGTATGACTCTCCGCCGACAGCTTGTGTACACAGCTATGGCTGTCAGCTCAATTTCTCAGACGGTGAGAAGATAAAGGGTCTTGTTTCACAGATGGGATACAGCCTTATTGAAAATGAGGAGAATGCCGATCTGGTCATATTCAATACCTGTGCGGTAAGAGAAAATGCTGAGGACAGAGTATTCGGAAACTTAGGCTCGCTAAAGCATTTCAAGGAACAGCGTCCGAATATGATAATAGCTTTTTGCGGTTGTTTAGCGGCACTTGACAAAACAGTTGAAAGGATAAACAATTCATATAAATATGTCGATATCTTATTCAGCCCGTCGGCGCTCGATAAACTTCCTAAGCTTATTTCTGAAAAGCTTTCGGAGGGAAAAAGAGCCTTTGATGTAAATGAATACAGAATGCCTATGGAAGGGCTTGTACAGAAAAGAGACAGCAGTTTCAAAGCTTCTGTTCCGATAATGTTTGGATGTAATAATTTTTGTACATACTGTATAGTACCGTATGTCAGAGGCAGAGAAAGAAGCCGCAGACCGGAAGATATTATACGAGAAGTTGAATATCTTGTGGAAAACGGATACAAAGAAATAATGCTTCTCGGGCAAAACGTCAATTCATACGGCAGGGATCTTGACGAGGATATAACATTTCCGGAGCTTTTGAGGAGAATAAACGGCATAGACGGTGATTTTATAGTGCGTTTTATGTCATCTCATCCAAAAGATGCCGGCAGGGAACTTATTGATGCTATCATCGAATGCGAAAAGGTAGGAAAGCATCTTCATCTTCCGGTGCAGAGCGGCAGCGACAGGATACTTTCTGAGATGAACAGGCGGTACACAGCCGAAAAGTATCTTGAAACGATAGATTATGCACGCAGCAGGATAGCGGATTTTTCGTTTTCGACTGACATTATTGTTGGATTTCCGAACGAGACAGATGAGGATTTTGAAAAGACCCTTGATATAATGCGGTATGTTAAATATGACAATATATATTCGTTTATCTATTCTAAAAGAAGCGGCACAAAGGCAGCACTTATAGATGACAGGATAACCGATGAACAGAAAGGTATCCGTATGAGAAAGCTGCTCGCACTCCAGCGTGAGATAACTTCCGAAAGCTTTGAACGCTTTATCGGAAGGACGATGCGTGTGCTTGTGGACGGAACAGATAAGAAAACAGGTATGCTTACAGGAAAAAGCAGTGAATTTGTGATAGTCCGTTTTGAGGGAGACAAGTCTCTTATAGGCAGCTTTGCCGATGTTGAGATAGTTTCGGCACAAAACTGGGCTGTTACCGGTAAAATAAAGGAGAAATGAATCATGGACGTTATTGAAAAGGCAAGAGAGCTTGGAAAACTTATTCAGGCAGATGAAAGATACAAAGCTTATGTCGATGCAAAGGAAAAAAATGATAAGGACGATGAGCTTCAGAAGCTTATCAACACATTTACAGCAAAAAGATATGAGCTTAATATGGAAATGTCCAAGACCGACAAGGACGCAGAAAAATTAAAGGAACTTGACGGCGTTATAAAGAATATTTACGGTGAGATAATGGTGAACCCTAGTATGGCAGAGTTTAACATCGCAAAAAATGCAATGGACGGTATGCTTTCGGAAATAAACAATATAATCACCGCATCTGCTAATGGTGAAGATCCGGAAACTTGCCCGTCAAAGCCCAGCGGCTGCCCGGGAAGCTGTGAATCATGCGGCGGCTGTCATTGATATAAAAGCTAATTTACTGGAGGACACTAATGGAAATAGACAGGTCGAAAGTATCTCCTATGATGTTACAGTATCTCGAAACAAAGGACAATTATCCCGACACGATAGTATTTTTCCGTGTCGGGGATTTCTATGAGATGTTTTTTGATGATGCTGTTACTGTTTCAAAGACACTGGAACTGACACTTACAGGCAAAGACTGTGGACTGGAGGAAAGAGCGCCGATGTGCGGCGTTCCGTATCATAGCTGCGATATATATATAAAAAAGCTTATAGATAAAGGCTTTAAGGTCGCTATATGTGAACAGGTCACCGACCCGTCACAGAGCAAAGGACTGGTCGAGCGTGAGACTGTAAGAGTAGTAACGCCGGGTACTCTTATCGAAAGCAGTATGCTTTCGGAGGAAAGCAATAACTTTATATGCTGTGCTGTATATGACGGGGAAAGCTGCGGACTTTGCTTTGCGGACATATCTACCGGTGAGGTACAGCTTGCGTCCGTTTACGGTAAAAGACCTGACGGTGATGTTATAGACCTGCTTTCGAGATTTTCTCCGGCAGAAATAGTGTTTAATCCTGATTTCCTTTCGCTCAAAACAGTAATGGACTTTATAAAGATAAAACTTGGCTGTGCGGTAACACTTGAAACGAGCGATCATTTTGATGTAGAACAAAGCAGGGATAAGATACTGAGCCAGTTTTCGGCGAATTCTCTGGGACAGCTTGGGCTTGAAGGTAACGGTACAGATGTTCGTGCGGTATGCGGAATGTTCGACTATATCGCCGAAACGCAGAAAGCATTGGTCGGAAGGTTTACTTCTATAGAACGATGCGATATGGGAGCTGTTATGAAGCTTGACCTTACCGCAAGGCGAAACCTTGAGCTTACCGAAACGCTCCGCAATAAGGAGAAGAAAGGCTCGCTTCTTTGGGTGTTAGACAGTACCAAGACTTCTATGGGAAAAAGACTTTTAAGGAGCTATATCGAACAGCCTCTTACAAGTCCGGCAAGGATAATCGACAGGCTCGAAGCGGTAGAACAGCTTGCTGATAATTCGGTAGTGCTTATGGAGATACGGGATATTCTCGACAAAGTATATGACCTTGAAAGGCTTATGACAAGAGTTATGTACAAAACGGCAACGCCCAGAGATCTTAAAGCTTTGTCAGCGACTTCCTTACAGCTTCCGCTTTTGAAAGAACAGCTAAGAACGCTTTCTGCTTCAAAGCTTTTAAAAAAGCTTGAAGAAAGCATATCAACGCTCGAGGATATATCAGGACTTGTTGAAAATGCTATAGTTGATGAACCGCCCGTATCGTTAAAAGACGGCGGTGTTATAAAAGAAGGCTTCAATGAGGAACTTGACAGACTGAGAAATGCTATGAACAGCGGTACGGACATCATAAAAGAGATAGAAAGCCGTGAGCGAGAGCGTACAGGGATAAAGAATCTGAAAATAGGCTTCAACAGAGTTTTCGGCTATTATATTGAAGTAACACGGTCTTACTATTCTCTCGTTCCTGATGATTATATAAGAAAGCAGACTTTAACAAACAGCGAAAGATTCATAACCCAGGAATTAAGAAACACCGAAAATGATATACTCGGTGCAAAGGAAAAATCACTAAACCTTGAAGCGGATATTTTTGCCGAAATAAGAGAGTTTTTAAGTACTAAGCTTGTGAGTGTTCAGGATACGGCATCTGCAGTCGCAGCGACTGATGTTTTGGCATCATTTGCTGATGCGGCTATAAAGAATAATTACTGCCGGCCTGAGATAGCGATAGACGGCGTTATTGATATACACGACGGCAGACACCCTGTAGTAGAGCTTATGCTCACAGATGAGATGTTCGTACCGAACGATACATATCTCGATACAAATTCCTGCCGTATGTCGATCATAACCGGACCTAATATGTCGGGTAAATCGACCTATATGAGACAAACGGCGCTAATAACTCTTATGGCGCAGATGGGAAGTTTTGTTCCGGCATCGTATGCGAAAATATCGGTATGCGACAGGATATTTACAAGAGTCGGAGCATCTGACGATCTTACTGCCGGTCAGAGTACATTTATGGTCGAGATGAGTGAGGTATCGGATATACTTAAATATGCTACGAAAAACAGCCTTGTGATACTCGATGAGGTCGGAAGAGGTACTTCGACGTTTGACGGCATCAGTATCGCAAGAGCTGTTGCAGAACATATAGCAGGCTCAAAGAAGCTTGGCTGCAAGACGCTTTTTGCAACACATTATCATGAGCTTATTGAGCTTGAATCACTTATCGACGGTGTTAAGAATTATAGTGTCGCGGTACGAAAAAGCGGTGACAGTATAAGATTTTTAAGAAAAATAGTAAGCGGCGGAGTAGATGACAGTTATGGTATAGAAGTTGCCAAGCTTGCAGGACTTCCGTCCAAAGTTGTAAAACGTGCAAGAGAGCTTCTTGCGGAAATGGAAACAGAGGACAAGCGTGTAAAGAAAGATATCGGAAGCGGTCAGATAAGCCTTGATTCCATAGACCATGACCTTCTTGCTGAGAAACTCCGCAAGACTAATATACCGGAGCTTACAGACAGCGAATGCAGGGAGCTTTTAGAGGAGCTTTCAGCTCTTGCAAAATAAAATATAACGTTTTAATGTAAGACCGCAGGCGGTCTTTGCAAGTTTATTACCGAAGAAAGGAAGTTTTTATGGCTAAGATAAATCTGCTAAGCAAGGACATCTCTGAGCTTATTGCCGCAGGAGAGGTCATAGAAAGACCTGCTTCGGTAATAAAGGAGCTTGTCGAAAACTCTATAGATGCCAAGGCTTCGCATATAACAGTCGAGATAAAAAACGGCGGTACTACTTATATGAGAGTGACAGATGACGGCTGCGGAATTGCATCAGATCAGACTGCGACCGCATTCATGCGTCATGCGACAAGCAAGATAACATCAAAGGAAGATCTCGACAGCATACTGACATTAGGCTTCAGAGGTGAAGCACTTGCTTCAATATCCGCTGTTGCAAAAGTTGAACTTCTTACAAAGCAGAAAGATGATGAACTCGGTACCTGTTATGTGATAGAGGGCGGAGAAGAAAAGAAAAACGAAAGTACCGGCTGTCCCGACGGAACGACTATAATAATACGTGATATTTTTTATAATGTTCCGGTAAGACGGAAATTTATGAAAAGAGATTCGGCGGAAGCCGGAGCGATTGCTTCTATAATGCAGAAGATAATACTTTCTCATCCGGAGGTCTCTTTCAAGCTTATAAAGGATAACAAGATAGAAATGAACTCTGCCGGTGACGGCAAGCTTTATTCAGCCATATACGGCGTATATGGCAGAGATTTTGCACACGACCTTATCCCGGTCGATCACAGCGAAAATGGGATAACCATAAAAGGCTTTACTGTAAAGCCGCTTTATTCAAGATCAAACAGGACTTTTCAGAATTTCTTTATAAACGGAAGATATGTAAAGTCTATGACCTGCCTTGCTGCTGTGGAGGAGGCATATAAAAATCTTATAATGACAGGCAAGTATCCTGCCTGTGTGCTTATGCTTGAAATACCGCCTGTTACCGTTGATGTCAATGTTCACCCCTCAAAGGCGGAAGTAAGATTTTCAGATGAAAAGATAGTATTCAACAGTGTCTTTTTTGCAGTAAAAAATGCTCTTATGGCGTCCGGGCTTCTGTACGACCTTGAGCTTAAAACGGAAACGCCTAAAAAACCCGAGAGCTATGATAAGACTGCTCCTTTTGAGCCTGTTTCATTTGAACAGCCTAAAATAGAAGAAACTAAAGAAAAAAATACAGATGCCGCCGAAAGCACTTTGGAAGAAGAAAGAGCCATACAAGAACAATCTTTAAAAACAGAAAATAAACCGGAACAAAGCAGGATAAAGCCGGTATCCGATTCTTTTTATTCAGCATCTCCTCATGGAGCTGGAGTTACTTTGTCTTCCGCAAAGCTAAACTATGGGACTTCAGTAAATCTGATAGCCGATCCGCCCGATGATGAAGAGGATATTGCAGATGTTCGGGAAAGAGGATACATTCCGGAAAGCGATAAGGTACAGATACCTAAAGAAACGGCTGATACTCATGCGAATGACAAACAGTTTGAGGGCTTTTCATATATAAGCGGAAGATCCTTTGAAAAGAACGAGAAACCAAAGGAGCAGAAAAAAGAAGAGCCTGAACCTATAAAAGTTGTGGGTGAGCTTTTTAAGAATTACATACTGGCGCAGTGGGGCGACAATATGGTGATGATAGACAAACACGCTGCCCATGAAAGGGTGATCTTTGAAAGGCTTAGGGAACGATGCACTCTGAAAGACAGTCAGGTGCTTCTTGAAGAGATAGAGATACTTCTTTCAGAAAGTGAATTTTCGGCTATGAGGGAAAATGCGCAGAGGCTTTCGGACATGGGGTTCAAAGCAGATTTTTCCGCAGGACCTTTTATAAAGCTTTCGGCAGTCCCGGTCTTATTGCAGGAACTGAATATGGACGAGATAATCCCTGAGATAGCGGAGAATTTCCGGCTTTCAAAAAAAGATCCGCAGACACATAAGCTTGATGATATGCTGCATGATCTTGCCTGCAAGGCGGCTATAAAAGCA
>CADBQZ010000110.1 GCA_902796865.1 uncultured Ruminococcus sp.
CGCTTATCACACGATCATATTCGGCTTCAGAAAATCCCATACCATTCAATATAGTCTTTATCTTTACTTTTATGTTGTATCCGTCGTTTGCTTCATAATATGCAGATAGTTTTGAATACTCATCTGAAATATCAGCGCTTATACTGCTGCTCTCATTCATCTGTTTTTCAAGAACTTTCATTCTTTCCATCACATTATAAAGCTCTGAAAAAACGCTTTTCATTTCTTCCATGACAGTGCTCTCTCTGTCAAGTCCGGACATTTGTTCAAGATAACCTATCGAAGCTTTTGAAGAAACTGAAACTATGCCTTCTCTCTCTGTCTCTCTGTCAGGAAGCTCTTTTCCGGTTATAAGCCTCAGAAGTGTAGTCTTTCCGCAGCCGTTATGTCCGACGATACCTATCCTGTCTCGCTCATCTATAGATAAGCTTACATTTTTCAGTATCTGTCTGCCATTATAATATTTACTTACATTGATTATATCTGCTATCATAAATATTTCTCCGTTTTTTGTTTTTAGATCATAGCATAAAGCAAAGCGATATGCTATAATAAATGCTTTGCATTCATTATAGCATATACAATGTAAAAATGCAATCATTCCCTTATCTGAAAAAATATATTCACTTTTCAAAAAAGTTAAAGACTTTTTAAGAATTGATATGTTATAATCACATCATAAGATAAAGTCAATAAGTCAGAACTTCAATTAAGATATTATTGACATAAAAATAAAAAAATGTTATAATAAAATACGTGATCTTATTATAATAAAGAAGGGTGAGAAAATGTCACAAACTATAGTAAAAATAGACGGTCTTGTAAAGCGATATAAAGAGCTTACCGCCGTCGATGATCTTAGTCTTGAAATACAGGAAGGAGAAATACTGGGTCTTTTGGGTCCTAACGGTTCAGGTAAAACGACAACGATAAACTGTCTCCTTTCTCTCCTGTCATACGACGAAGGAAACATTGAAGTTTTCGGAAGCAAAATGACTCCTGATAACTATAAAGCAAAAGCCAAGATCGGCGTAATATCACAGAATGTTGCTGTTTTTGATGAACTTAACGTTTACGAGAATATCGACTATTTCTGCGGACTTTACATAAAAGATAAAAAGCTCCGTCGTCAGTATACTGACGAAGCTATTGAATTTGCCGGTCTTAATGATTTTAAAAAATTCAAGCCAAAAAAACTCTCAGGCGGTCTTCTGAGAAGACTGAACATAGCCTGCGGTATAGCACATAAACCGTCGCTTATCATACTCGATGAACCGACAGTAGCTGTCGATCCTCAGAGCAGGAACCGGATACTCGAAGGCATAGAAAAGCTCAACCGTGATGGTGCTTCCATTATTTATACATCTCACTATATGGAAGAAGTAGAACAACTTTGTTCAAGAATAATCATAATGGACAAAGGCAAAAATATCGCTTCCGGTACAAAGGAAGAACTAAAAAAGAAAGTAAACATAACCGAAACTATAAAAGCAGAGGTTAGGAATGCCGATGAGGAAACTTTAAGCAAGATAAAACAGCTTCCTCACATCACATCTTCCGAATATGACGGAAAACTTCTGACTGTAAAATGCAGCGGCGGAAAACATAATCTTATAAGGCTAATAGAAGTTCTTAATGAGCACGAGCTGCATCTCGGAAGAGTATATACAGAGCTTCCTACTCTAAACGATGTTTTCTTAGAGATAACCGGAAAACAGCTTCGCGATAAGGAGGACTGAAAATGCTTCTCCATATGCTGAAATATGATTTCAAAATAATGATGAAAAACAAAAGCCTCCTTTTCTGGCTTATAGCGTTTCCGATAATACTCGGCTCATTCTTTCATCTTGCTTTTTCATCTATATTCGATACGGAGTTCCAAGCCGATGCAATACCCGTTATAATTATTGATGATGAAGGTGCCGAACAGCTTTCAGATATAATGGGACAGGTCGAATCAGACGGCGAAACTCTTTTCAAAACTGAAATGTTAAGCTACGATAAAGCTATGAAAAAAATATCAGATAACGATGCAGAGGCAGCTTTAGATCCAAAAAGCCTTAAACTCTATATGTCACCTGACGGCTCCAGTATATCACAGACTATAGTAAAGCAGTTTATCGACAGTTACAGAATAAATACAAGCATCATAACCGAAGCGTATCAAAAAGATCCTTCAAAAGCTTCTGAGGTGACAGAACGTCTAATGTCAGATATATCGCTAATAAAGAGAGGCGAACTTACCGAAGGCAGCTTGAATATATTCGATCAGTATTATTATAATCTTGTTGCCATGGTCGCATTTTACGGCTCGCTCGTAGGGCTTTCGACTGCCTGCCGTAATCAGGCAAATCTTTCGGCATCTGCTGCAAGAAAGGCTTCTTCTCCACTACGCAAAAGCACGGCAGCAGCATCTGGTCTTTTATCAGCATTTTTTGCTGAGTCTATATGTGTAGTAAGCTCTATATCATATATAATATTCGTACTTGGCGAAAACCTCGGCAAAGAACTTCCGTTAGTATATCTTGGTGGGATAGCAGGCGGAATGACAGGCGTTTCGATTGGATATTTCATAGGCTCTGTCGGAAGTCTTCCCGAAAACAAAAAATCAAGTATAATTACCGCATTCACTATGACCTGCTGCTTTTTAAGCGGTCTTATGGATGCCAGTATGAAGCTCAAAATAGAGGAAAATGTACCTATATTAAACCATATAAACCCAATAGCACTAATATCAGATATGTTTTACTGTCTGAATATCTACAGCGACCATAAACAGTATTTAATAAATCTTGTATCTGTTCTTGCTGTTTCAGCAGTTTTCTGCGCTCTTACATTTATCTTTACAAGGAGGAAAAAATATGCAAGTCTTTAAGGTATTTATGAAGATAGTATATTCAAGACGTATAGTTATACTTCTCTATACAGGTATCTTCCTTGCTGTAGCAGTGATAAGCACACTGACCTCCAACAACAGCGTACAGAATGAATTCAAGGATACAAAGCTTACGATAGGCATAATAGACGATGATAATACTGAACTAAGCGGTATCTTAAAAGATTATCTCGGTGATATACATAAGACTGAAAATATAGAGTATGACAAAGATAATATGATCAAAGATATATACTATCAAAAATATAGTTACATTATAAGGATAGAAAAAGGCTTTGAACAGAATCTTTTAAACGGCGATACCAACGGACTTATAGAAGGCTTTACCCTGGACGGAAGCTATTACGAAAGTCTTGTGAATTCACAAACGGAAAGCTTTATAAAATATACAAGCGCACTCATACTCAGCGGCAATAAGCCGTCTGAAGCAGCTAAAAAAGCTCAAAAGCTTATATCAGAAGACACAGAAGTCTCAGTATATTCCGAAAATAATGACAGCGATAATGACGATTTTATATTTGCCACATATTTTAAATTCCTTACATACATACTGCTCTCGGTCGTAGTATCGAGCCTATGCCCGGCACTTATTGTTCTCGACCGTCCTGATATAAGAGCACGTACAAATGCGTCAAGTCTCTCAGTATCAAGTCAGCTTAAGCAAAAAATACTCGGCACAGCTGTCTACTCGATCGGTATATGGCTGCTCTTCATGGCAGCAGCATTCATACTATACAGCAGCAAGTTCACAAGCAGCGAAGGACTTCTTGTTGTACTGCAAAGCTTTGTATTCCTGCTTACTATAGTTTCACTTTCAATGCTTGTATCTGTTATCGCTAAAAATCAGAAGATCGCAGACATCGTTGGAACAGTAGTCGGTTTTGGAATGAGTTTTCTCTGCGGAGTATTCGTACCGCAGGAATATCTTAGTGAAGGAGTTCTGACCGCAGCACATATCCTGCCGGGATACTGGTATGTAAAAGGAATAGATCAGACAATCGGCAGCGGTACGAAAAATATTGATACTGTAGTAATATGTATAGTTGCTGAACTATGCTTTGCCGCAGTCCTGTTTGCACTCATGCTTGTTATATCACGCAAAAGAAGAAGAAAAATAGTATAAAATAGTATAGGATATATTGTTTATCAAAAAGGCTGATACAGAGATGTATCAGCCTTTTATGATATTATATTTTTAACAGTTAATATACTTCAGAACTATATGCAACTATGGAAAAGTTTTTGCTATGTTTCTAAATGCTTTAATTATTTTTCAGCAATAGGCATAGACAATCTATCTCATTTGGCAAAAATAGTCTCCTTTACATTATTATTCTTTTCGCTTACGCCTGAACTGTGAAGCGGTCATTCCTGTAACATATTTAAACTGATGTGTAAAATAATTTTCAGAATTATATCCGCACCTGGCTGCGATCTCAGATATTGTAAAATCCGTATATATTAAAAGTTCAGAAGCTTTTTTAATACGTGATCTGATTATATCTGCTGCACAGCTGGTCATAAAATATTTCTTATATGTACGGAAAAAGTGACTCTTGCTTATAGCCATGCCCTCTGTAATATCGTTTATATTCCACGACTTTTCAGGATAATTATATATCATTTCCCGAAGCCTTACATATCTCTGCTTATCAGACATATCCTGTTTACTTTCAAGAGCAAATACTGATTCCAGCTCAAACGAAAGTCTTTTCAATACTCTCTCTATTTCTTCGTTGTCATTTTCATTTACAACTTCATAAACTTTTTTGAGTACAGGATGTACAAAATCGGGAATAGAGACAGTAAGCGCTGATCGTGAAATGTTTATATCTTCCATGAACCTATCTACTCTTTGTAAGACCGTTTCATCTGTATTAAGCGACAGTGCTGCTGCAAAAACATTCTTATTTAGCCTTGCACATACTTTATCCGAACTAAGAGGCATTCTCAGAACATTCGCCAGATACAAAACATTGTTATATGAGAGTACTGCATCATCTCCGAAATCACAGGTCATCAGTATTATGACCACGGATTTGCCGATATTATTATTAAATACTCTGTAAATGTTATCTATAAACCCTTTCTGACTGTAAAGACCTGTCATCAAGTCATATGATGTATATTCATTCATATACTGTCTGTACTGTATATGTTTGGTAATATCGTTCACCATACCTACAATGCCGATCACGTTTCCTTCATCGTCAAACAGAGGATTTTTTGTTATCTCAAGATATTCAGTAACACCGTCAGCCGATTCTTCTATAACATAAGTACAACCCTTACCTGTTTCAATTATTTTTTTGTCCTCATTAAAAGCAAGCACAGCATTGCTCTTATTCACTCTTATATCAAGATCGGTCTTGCCAAAAATATCCCAGTCATCACCTTTTTTTTGAATATGCCGCCAATAATGTGCAGAAAAAATGTATCTGCATTCTGTATCTTTTAAAAAAATATTCGCTGGTAATTGTGATAATACATTTTTCCAAAAATCAATATCATATTTCATATCTGATCCTTCTATGGTTATTTATAATTATTATTTGTAGCTTTATTAGTATTGTAGCATATATAAAATAAGCCGTCAATAGTATTCGCCGAATATAGTCTTAAATTCCATTATTTGGAATTTTTTTATGTTATTTTCATATTTCACTTGATTTTTTAAACATTTCATGTTGCAATTACATATAAAGAGTCTTAAATGTCGTAAAGAAATATGCAATTCGCTAAATTAAACAGATAAAAAAGGAGAATAAATTATATGACAGGTTTTTATCTTTTAACCACCTCCATACAATATTTCACTATCACTGTACTGTTTATTCAGTGCATGATCGTTTTCAGGCGTGGAAACACAAAGCTTAATATGAGTATGCTTTTCAATACGATAGTAACGCTCATTACAAGTATAGGTTTTCTTTTTCAGTCTCAGGCGCAAAGCCTGGAAACATATCTGACAGCCATACAGATGTCCTATCTTGGAAAGTCGTTTATAGCTTTTTCAAGTTTCATACTGGTAACAAACTTATGCCATATAAAGCTGTCACGAATAGTTGTTGCCGGTCTTGCATCTATACAAGTTATATTATACTTTTTCATACTTTCCATGAAAAGGCATGAATTATTTTATAAAGATTCATCTTTTACTTTAGTTGACGGTTTTCCGAAATTCACCCATTCAAATGGGATAGTACATAATATCTTTACCGTTATCATGGTATTTTATATAATCGTCGGAACATCAATACTGATAAGAACTATACACAAAGAAAAAAGCAAGACAATAAGACGGCGTCTCAACCTTGTTTTTCTTTCTGTAGCAATAGAAGCAGTTTTTTATGCTGTGCAGGTCTCCGGAATATTCGATATTACAAACCGTTTAGACCTTAATATAATAGGTTTCCCGATAGGTACGATAATAATGTTTATTGCGATAGTAAAATATGACCTTTTAGGTACTAAGGAAATGGTCAAGGAAACTATCGTAGACAGATTTTCAGAGGGTATCATCGTTGTAAACAAGCAAAACGAGATCAAATACTTAAACGAATGTGCAAATGAGCTTTATCCCGAATTAAAGGATTCGCAAAGCATATTGCCTAAAAGCATACTGGATTCTTTCTCCGGTGGAAAAGAGCTTACAATAAATGGGCGTATATTCATTCCGGAGGAAAAAACCCTGATACAAAACGGTGAAGAATACGGGAAGATGTATATCATCGATGATGTAACAGATACCGCAAATTATATCAAAGAACTCGATGAACAAAGAAAACTTGCCGAAAGCGCAAACAATGCAAAAAGTACTTTTCTTGCAAATATGTCTCATGATATAAGAACTCCTATCAATGCTATCATGGGTATGAATAAAATGATACTTCGTGAATGTGATGATGATAATATCATATCATATGCACACAATATAAACCGTGCAAGCAACACTCTCCTTGATCTTATAAATGACATTCTTGACCTTTCAAAACTCGAAGCCGGAAAACTTGAGATAATACCGGCTGAATATGATCTTACATCTATGCTAAACGATCTTGTTAATATGATCCAGCCTCGTGCCGATGCAAAAGGTCTTATATTTGAACCTATAATAAATGAATCTATACCACGTATGCTTTTCGGCGATGTTATAAGACTGAAACAGATAGCTACAAACATTCTTACAAACGCTGTTAAATACACAAAAAAAGGAAAAGTAGTATTCTCCATCTCATACGAAAAGATAAGCGATGACAGTATCTCATTACAGATCTCAGTCGAAGATACCGGTGTCGGCATAAAAAAGGAAAATATCACAAAACTGTTTACGAAATTTGATCGTATCGAAGAAGAACGTAATCGTACAATTGAAGGTACCGGACTTGGAATGAGTATAACTGTTCAGCTATTGTCCATGATGGGAAGTGAAATAAATGTGGAAAGCGAATACGGAAAAGGCTCTGTATTTTCTTTCGCCGTAGAACAGAAGGTCATTTCATGGGAAGGTATAGGAGATCTGCAAAATGCTTTAAAAAATTCACTTATAGCGAGAGAAAAGTATCATGAAAGCTTCACGGCGCCGACCGCTCAGCTCCTTGTGGTAGATGATACCGCAATGAATCTTACCGTATTCTCAAATCTGCTGAAACGTACACTTATGAAGATAGATACCGCCGAAAGCGGTGACGCAGGTGTTGAACTTTCCGCAAAGAAAAAATACGACATTATCTTCCTTGATTATATGATGCCCGAGAAAAACGGAATACAGACGCTTCAGGAAATACGAGAAACAGACGAAGGACAAAATCATGATACCCCGATAATATGTCTTACTGCAAATGCTATTTCGGGTGCAAAAGAAAAGCTTATAAATGCCGGATTTAATGACTATCTTACAAAACCTATCGAACCGGATAAACTTGAAGAAATGATAATAAACTATCTCCCTAACGATAAAATTACAACAATAACAAAAGTAGAAGATAAAAACAACGAAACCAAAATACCGAGTACACTGTATCAGATAAATGAGATAGAAGTTACCGAAGGTCTTAAATTCAACGGAGATGCTGATGCTTATTTACAGGCGATAAAAACATATGCTTCGTCCG
>CADBQZ010000111.1 GCA_902796865.1 uncultured Ruminococcus sp.
AAGCAATCTATAAGAGAATAAAAAAAGCTCACTTTAAGCTGAAAAGAATTATAATTATGCACAAAAACAATAGCCGATTTTTGTAATTTGTCACAAACTTTATGTGGATTTAAAAAAAGTTTTTGCATTTGGTTGAATTTCGGTTGAAAATTTTAGGGTTATATTATAGGGGGAAATAGTGAGAAGTTTTACTTCTAACCACCTGTTAGACAAATAATCATAGTTAATCTTGAAAAGTATGACTCTGTTTTTATGGTACACTTGTCTGATGCTGACGGCTATTTAAATTTATTATATCCGTCGGCATTAGATATGGTGTGATTAGTAACTAAAGTATTTTTAAGTTAAACAGCTTGATGTTCCATTGGGAGTTGCTTTGTAAAAAGAAACAACTGCCAATAGTACATCATTTTGGACATAAAAATAACAGACAGATGTATTAAGTAACTTGAAAATTGAATATGAAACACTAACGCTAATTTGTTTTCGTTATCTTTCCATGACAAAAAGGAGCTGAAACTATGAGAAATAAAACAAGGGCTAAAGAAGTGTACCGCACCATGTACAGGAACTACCCGGATGTAGTTGGAGTCAAAGAGGTCAGCGCTATGCTCCATATTAGCACCAAAAAGGTTTATCAATTAGTCAAAGCAAATGAAATTGAGCGTATTCCATGCGGTCGAATAATTCGCATAACGAAAATCGCAGTAATAAATTTTGCATTACATAACGCATAAGAATCGGAAAAATCCCCAGTGTAATACGCTGAAAAATAAAAAGCGGTACAATTCTATTGCATTATATTTGAAAAAATGATATAATATATATGTCAACAGACGGACTGCCGCTTTCAAGTGTAGGAGGAATATATAATGAAAGCAAGTCTGCCTTTTAAGTACATTACTGCTGTTAAAAACGGCAAACACTATGTGGTCTTTGATTACAAGGATAAAGCAGGAAAACGTAAGCGTAAATGGGTAAAAACCGATCTGCCGGAAAAGTGTTCAAAGAAGCTGCTGAATGCAAAGGTCGATGAGATCGTAGAAAGATTCTCTGAGGACTTTGGAAACGAGAATAATAAGTGCAATAATACACCATTGTCCCATCAGCCTATCAAGGAATTTTTTGATATGTGGCTCTCAACGATCAAGACAGATATTGCAAGAACAACTTTTTATGGATACCAAAGGATCACGAAAAGGTTTTTGGAATATTTGGACAAGGAATATCCCGATATAACTCTTAGTGATGTGAATCATAATATCGTACAGGAATACTTGAATACAAAGTATAAAAGCGGTTTAAAAAATATATCGGTCAAACAGTATTATCTTGCTCTGCACTCTGCTTTTTCATACGCAATGAAAATGGAGCTGATAGAAAAGCATCCTATGGATAAGCTGACAGTGCCGAGAGCAGAAAGACATGAGGCATCGTTCTATAATAAAGACGAGTTAAACGGTCTTTTCGCTGTGTTTGATGGTGATGTAATGGAGATCGTGGTACATATAGCTGCATATTATGGTTTAAGACGCTGTGAGATACTCGGATTGCGTTGGGACGCAATAGACTTCCATAACAAGACTATAACCATTCAAAGGAAAGTGGTCGAGGTATGTGACGAAAACGGCAAGGAAACCCTTTATGTGGAAACACGTCTTAAAACGAACTCTACAAGAAGAACACTTCCGCTTATACCTCACATAGAAAAAATGCTGATTGCAAAGAGAAAGTCTGATGATTGTTTCAAAAAGAGTTTTGGCAAAGCATATGACACGGAATATGACGGTTTTATTTGCCGAAAACCCAACGGTAAGCTGCTGACACCCAGTTTTATAACTAATCACTTTGGATATATCGTAAGAACAAGAGGATTAAAGCACCTGCGTTTTCATGATTTAAGACACTCTTGTGCAAGTCTGCTGCTTGCTAATGATGTTCCGATGAAAGCGATTCAGGAGTGGCTCGGACACTCGAATTTTTCGATAACAGCTAATTTGTACAGTCATCTTGAGTATAATGCAAAAATCGCCTCAGCGGAAACTATTGCAAAGGTACTCGGAGATGCAAAAAGCAATTCTGAAAGCGAAGAAATAAAAGCAACCAATGATCCCCACAAGGGGAAATCAGAACAACAGGATCTGATATTATAGAATATAATGTCAAAATTACAATCGGAAGAAAAACGAAAACAAAAATAAGCGATTTTGGTAGAAAATATGGTAGAAAAAATTATGATTTTGATATTATATTTCTACCGTCAAGTTCACGAAAGTCTGTATTTAAAGGCTTTATGGAGATTAAAATTATATAGCATATATAATGTCTTTCATTCGGACTTGATTATATGATATAATAGCTATGTTGTCGGCTCTGACCTTTCCGAGCAATCGGACAAAGGGAGGAGGTGGAACTCGTGGAAAACATAGTAACACTTTTAATTTCTGTCGTGGCAGGTGTAATTAGCTACTACATTTGCAAGTGGATTGACAAGAAATAAGTCCGGCATAATCCCAAAAAATTCCCCGAGAGTTGCAGCTCTCGGGGAATTCATTGTGTGTCCTCATGGACATAGTAACACTTTAGCTGTTATTATTATACACCACAATTTTATTTTTGTCAAGTGCTGCACTTAAAATCCGCCAATGGCGAATTTTAAAGATCGGGCATAGCTTCTCTGGATTTCAAGACCTTAAATTTACTACCTTTTGTACAAGAAAATAGCGTGACCGCAGCCACGCTATTCTCAATAACATTGCCTCATGCTTTGATTACTTATTATCTAATCTTTGTGTGCGACGGTCAAGGTATCGTTTATCGAAATTATATACACGGCGCAAGACCATACAATCCGTACCGAGCAATCTTCTGTAATAGACACCGAGCTGTTTCGCTCTGTCTGCCCTGTCCTTTCGTTTGGGAGCGTCCACGAGCCTTGTGTTCTCCCCTGCAATCAACAGGACATCACGGACACTCTGCTGCTGTCTGCGTCCGTCCAGACCGTTATAATATGTAACACGGTAGCCGTTACCACTGTCTGTGCTTCTTATATACAGTTCGTTGTCCTTGATACTTTTGTATAGTTCCTTCGCCTCGTTTATATCTGCTATGTTGGGATTTTCCACTTCTCGCAGATAGTTTATGTAGCTTTCAATCTCCTGTTTCAGTTCCTTACCCTCAATCGAAATGCGACGTTCCGCAGCGGTCGAGGTCAGAGCTACATCACCCACAGGGCATATAATTTCAACCTTAATCTTTATGGGAGTGACGGAAAGTCCTGCGCTTTCCCCCACCGCAACGAGCCGAGCATTCGTATCATCGAGCTTGCTAATGATTTCTGCCTTTACGGTCACTGCCTCAGTGACACTG
>CADBQZ010000112.1 GCA_902796865.1 uncultured Ruminococcus sp.
GATATGTTTATAAACTCGGTAGCATAAATAAAAAAGGCACCCATATGGGTGCCTTTTTTATTTATGCTACCGAGTTTATAAACATATCATAGATTCTTTTTATTGCTTCTTCAAAGTCCTGCTCGCCTATGCCTATTATAACATTAAGCTCGCTTGAACCCTGATCTATCATTTTTACATTTACTCTTGCATGAGCCATTGATGCAAATATTCTTGCAGCAGTACCTCTCGTTCTTCTCATGCCTCTTCCTACGACTGCAAGCATTGCTATTCCGCTTTCAAGCTCTATATGATCGGGTGCAACAGCCTTTCGTATCTGGGCGATAACTTCATTTTCACGTCCTTCGATCTCACCATAAGGGAATATGAGCGACAGAGTATCTATACCAGAAGGCATATGCTCGATAGAGATACCATTCTTTTCAAGAACTGTGAGTACTTTCTGACAGAATCCAATTTCGCTGTTCATCATAGCCTTTTCAATGTTTATAGCAGCAAATCCTTTTTTGCCTGCAATACCTGTTATAGTATACTTATTGTATTCATCATCCGGTACTTCTGAAACTATCATCGTTCCAGGATCATCAGGACGGTTAGTATTTTTTATATTGATAGGGATACCAGCAGCTCTTACAGGGAATATAGCATCTTCATGAAGTACCGATGCGCCCATGTATGCAAGCTCACGAAGTTCCTTGTATGTTATAACATTTATTACCTTTGGCTTTTCAACTATTCTGGGGTCTGCAACGAGGAATCCCGAAACGTCTGTCCAGTTTTCATAAACATCGGCTTTTACAGCGCTCGCTATGATAGAGCCTGTAACATCAGAACCGCCTCTTGAAAATGTTCTTACATTTCCGTTTATATCTGCTCCATAGAAACCTGGTATTACCGCTCTTTCAACGTCTTTCAGTCTGCTTCTGAGTCTGGGCTGAGTTTTTTCATTATTGAATGTACCGTCTTCGTTGAAAACGATAACTTCAGCAGCGTCTATAAATTCATAGCCTAAAAGCTTTGCGATTATCTTACCGTTTAAGTACTCTCCCCTGCTGGCTGCATACTCATTTCCTGCTTTTGCATTTATGTTTTTCTTTATCGTCTCAAATTCTTCATCAAGTGAAAGATCAATGCCAAGATCATGTATTATGCCGTTGTATCTTTCTGCAACAGCGCCGAAGATAGTTTCAATGCTTTTTCCGGCCATTGCAAGGTTGTTGCAGTTATAAAGCATATCTGTGACCTTTATATCATCCGAAAAACGCTTTCCTGGCGCTGACGGAACAACATATCTTCTCTTGTCGTCACTTTTTATTATTTCGGCAGCCTTTGTTATCTGACCAGCATCCGCAAGGCTGCTTCCTCCGAATTTTACAACTTTAACATTCATTTACCATTCTCCTTTGAATCACGTCATATTTCACAATAAATAGTATAGGCGATTTCACGAAAAAAATCAAGTGTAAAAAAAGCCAAAATATGACAGTTTCCTGTGTGTCTTTTTATGGAATACGCTTGTACGCCGCAGGCGGACACTTTTAAGATGCAAATTGAATAATCCCTTTAATATGCGGCAATAATTATATAGGCGATGCCGTAAGGCATTTTTCATGCGGTACTGCCTGTAGTAAATAACATATCTCATATAAGGAAAGGAAAAAGAATGAAAACCATATTTACCGAAAACAGGGTACTCGGAGAAGACACGCCAAAGCAGGCGCTTATGGCAGGAAGGATCATAGGCAGCCGTTTCAAAAGGGTCGCTGTCGGTCGTGAAGGCACAAAACGACAGTCTGAATTAGCGCTTATATCGGGACTTATATCAGCCGGCGCAGACGTAACATCACTTGGCGAATGTATCGAAACGGAAGTTTTTTTTGCTTCGGAAGTTTGCTGCTGCGATCTATGCCTGTATATAAAACATGATCCGCTCATAAAAATAGATGTAAGAGAAAGAGGCGGAATCGTTCTTAGCGGCACCAAACGCCAGGATCTTGAAAAAGCCTTTAAAAATGGTATCAGCGAAAATGATCTGAATGGCGGCGAAGGTGATCTTACCGAGAGCAGCTCTCTCCGTATGGTATACAGAAACAGACTTTTACAAGTATTCCCGAAAAGAAGCGCATATTCTGTAAGGGTCGGCTGTCCAGGAAATCTCAGAAAAGACCTTTTTGCATTCAAAGGCGGCAGTCAGGAACTTACAGTATCAGTAAGCTCTGACGGCACAAAGGCTTCAGCCTTCTCAAAAGAAAGCGGTTTCGTCTCTATGGAAGAACTCATGATGATATGCTGCCTTGATCATTTTGAACATGGTGAAGATGCTGCTCTGCCGTTCAAATTTCCATATGCCGCTGATGGATTTGCCCAAAGACACGGAAGAAGGATACTTCGTTATTATAATACTCCAAAAGACGACAGCGATCTTGAAGCAAGAGGACTTGCTTTAAAACAAAAATTCACTATTGACGGTCTGTACCTTGCCGCAAGCGCCCTTAAAACGCTTGCCGGAAAAAATATGGATATACCCCAAATAAGAGAATATATACCAAGATTTTACCGTTCAAAAAGATTTATAGAGATGCCTGAAGGACGCACCAAACAAATTTTTCAAAAATTTAGCAGCAGGAATACTCCGGACGGTGCAGCATTTGCTAAAAATAACAGTCGTGTGATACTTGAGCATTCTGCTGCCGGCAAAGGGATCTGGCTTACGGCAGACAGTCTTTCTATGGAAACAGCATCAGAACTTTGCGCCGGAATAGAGGAAAGACTAAAAAATGATACATTTTAGCGCAATTTAAACAATTGATTTATAGCTAATATTTTACTTGACTTTTATTGCAGTATCGCTTATAATTAAAATGTATATTTGTATGCAGAGATGATGCTCCGCATATTTCAAAGGGCATCATCTCGTTTTTGTATAAAACGGGGATTTGAAAACAGACAAAAAAGTATTTCAATATTTCTAATATATTGGTGATAAAAGATCCGCACGGAAAGGGATCTTTACATATATAAAATTAATAATCCAAAATTTGAACGGCAAGCATTATGAAAGCAGAACACTCTATCATATGCTTTCCTTCCAAGGAACAATGTATAGGTGCATTTTCAGAAATGATCGGATCGAAAAGCGAAAATGCCTCTTGATATCACGCTCTAAAGTGAAGCATTGTTTTATCTTTGATACGGAAGGTCAAAAACTACCGCTGCATTTTTATAATAGTTATCGTCCTTATCCGCAGACTTATTTGCTGCGGCTGTTCGGTGAATGCGTTATAAGCGGTACAAAGCATATTTGTAAAAACTGCTTTATGGCATAAGTGCGCTTTTTTGCGGTGTCTGCCGTCAAAGGAAAAGAGAGGTAGAAAATTGGATAACAATCAGACAAGACCACAGCAGGACGCAAAGAGAAGATTTTTCAGAAGGAACGACAAAAACCGTTCGGCACAGCAGACAGAAAAGAAACAGCTTCCGCAGCAGAAAAATGAAGGAACAAAAAAACAAGGCAAGGACTCTCGTGAACACAAGAAAACTCCGGTCAGGATAATACCGCTCGGAGGACTTAATGAGATAGGCAAGAACATGACTATCATAGAATGTTCAAATGATATATTTATCATCGACTGCGGACTTGCATTCCCTGATGCTGAAATGCCCGGCGTTGATATAGTAATTCCTGATTTTACTTATGTCGAGAAAAACCGTGAGAAGATAAGAGGTATAGTACTCACTCATGGACATGAAGATCACATCGGCGGTCTTGCATATCTTCTCAAAAAGATAAATGTACCTGTCTACGGCACAAAGCTCACTCTTGCACTTGTAGACGGCAAGCTCAAAGAACATGGCCTTTCAGGCAAGGTAAAGCTTAACGTTACTGAACCCAGAAAAACTATAAAAATGGGATGTATGGCAGTCGAGTTCATAAAAGTCAACCATTCTATCCCTGATTCGGTCGGAATGGCCATCCACACTCCGGCAGGTGTTATAATACACACGGGAGACTTCAAAGTTGACTACAGCCCGATAAACGGTGAGATAATAGACCTTGCAAGATTCGGTGAACTTGGAAACAGAGGCGTTTTAGCTCTTATGGCTGATTCTACTAACGCTGAAAGACCAGGCTCTACACCTTCCGAAAGAATGGTTGGAAGCTCTTTTGAAAAGCTTTTTGCAAAAGGCGAAGGCAAAAGAATAATAATTGCGACATTTTCTTCCAACATCCACAGGATACAACAAATAATAAACTGTGCTGCCAGATACGGCAGAAAAGTAGCCGTGTTCGGAAGGAGCATGGTAAATGTCGTTACAACAGCTATAGAGATAGGTTATCTTGATGTACCAAAAGGCGTACTGATAGACATAGATATGATGAACAGATATTCTGCTCATGAGATAGTACTGATAACGACCGGAAGCCAGGGCGAGCCTATGTCTGCGCTTACAAGAATGGCAATGAACGACCATAAAAAGGTAAACATAACCCCGATGGATTTCATAATAATATCCGCTACACCAATACCCGGCAACGAAAAGTATGTCACAAAGGTAGTAAACGAGCTTATGAAATCCGGTGCTGAGGTGGTTTACGAAGCCATGTATGAGGTACACGTTTCAGGACACGCTTGTCAGGAAGAGCTGAAACTCATGCAGGCTCTTACAAAACCTAAATTCTTTATACCTGTACATGGTGAATATAAACATCTAAAAAAACACGCAGAGCTTGCAATGCAGCTCGGTATGCCAAAAGAAAATATTATCATCGGTGAGATAGGAAATGTCATCGAAACGGACGGCACAAAAATAGGGGTCGTATCACAGGTGCCGGCAGGTAAAGTACTTGTTGACGGTCTTGGTGTCGGAGATGTTGGTTCTATCGTTCTGCGTGACAGAAAGCATCTTGCACAGGATGGACTTATAATAATAGTCGTAGGAATCGAAAGAGCATCAAACACTGTTGTTTCGGGCCCGGATATAATATCAAGAGGATTTGTATACGTAAGAGAGGCAGAAGAACTTATCGACAGTGCAAAATCCATACTGGGACATACACTTGATTCATGTACGTCTGATGAGCTTCGTGAATGGAATTATATCAAAAACCGTATGCGTGACGATCTTTCTGACTATATCTACGAAAAGACAAAGCGCAGTCCAATGATACTTCCTATAATCATGGAGATCTGATATCACAGTCAGTGCCGTATTTTTATCGGGCGGTACTGTCACTATCACGGAGGTGAAAACGTTGCAAAAAAAGTTTCCGCTGGGACTTGCATTTATAATCGGTCTGATGATAACGTCATGTATTTTTTCGGCAGTGCTTTTAAAAAGCTACAGTACAGAAAAATTTCTTATAGCACTTGTTCCGGCGATAATTTTTTCGGCAGTTCTTATTACCGAGATAATAATCAAATACAACAGCTCGATAAAGCATATCGCACAGCTTAATGAATCGGTCAACACAGCTTCAAACCAGGTACTTTACTACTCGGAATATCCGATAGCCCTTCTCGATTCAGAACATGAGCTCCTTTGGTGCAATAAAGAATTTGATCTTCAGATAATGGAAGAATCGGAAGCTTTCGGTTCTGATATCGGAAAGATGCTGGGCATAGATATGAAAAAGCTTTTCATCGAAGGGGTCGCAAAGGTCAAATATAAAGACAGGATATATAAAGTTACCTGCATACCGGTCGTCGGACGTGAAAGAGATATGATATATTTAAGCTTTACAGATGTGACAGAGTTTGCCGATCTTTTAAGCAAATATAAGCGTACACGTCCAACAGTCGTACTTATCAACATAGATAATTATGAGGATGTACTGCAAAACTTCAAGGAAAGTGAGAAGGCACAGGTATCTGCCGCTATACAGACATTGCTTGAAGAATTCATGTCAAATACCACCGGTGTATTAAGAAAGCTTTCAAATGATAAATTTATAGCATTTATTGAAGAACAGCATTTGAGTGAAATGATGAATTCAAAATTCAATATACTCGATAAGGCACGAAATATATCTGTCGGTGAAAAAGATAATATCATAACCTTTTCAATAGGTGTAGGACGTGGCGGAGAAACGCTCGAAGAAAACGAAACATTTGCAAGGCAAGCGCTTGATATGTGCCTGGGACGAGGCGGAGATCAGGCAGCAGTAAAAACAGACAACAGCAGCGGATTCAGATTTTTCGGCGGTATCTCAAAAGGTGTTGAGAAAAAATCAAAAGGAAAATCCCGAATCATATCAAATGCGCTCCAGGAGATCATCAATGCCGGAAGCAATGTTTATATCATGGGGCATAAATATGCCGACTTTGATGCTGTCGGAGCCGGAACGGGTCTTGCTGCTGCTATAAGACAGCTCGGTAAGCAGGCATATTACGTTGTTGATTTTGAAAGAAACCTTTCGGGTATGCTGATAGATGAGATAATGAAAGAATATCCGGATATCATTATATCTCCCGAAGATGCTGAACTTGATTTTGACAGTTCCAGTATACTTATAATAGTTGATACTCACAATGAGGATCGTGTTGAAAGCCATAAGCTATATGAAATGGCTAATCAGAAAGTCGTTATAGACCACCACAGAAAATCTGTCAATTTCATAAATGACACAGTCATATTCCACCATGAACCGTTTGCTTCATCAGCATCGGAAATGGTCACAGAAATAATCCAATATTTCAAAAACATAAAACCTATACCGCAGATATTTGCGGAAGCTCTTCTTGCAGGCATAATGCTTGATACAAAAGATTTTGTTATGCGTACCGGTGTAAGAACATTTGAAGCGGCAGCATACCTCAGAAAGAACGGCGCAGATACAGTAAAGGTGAAAAATCTTTTTACAAGCTCGATAGATTCATACAAAAAGAAATCATCACTTATATCTTCTGCCGAAATCATAAACAGATGTGCTATAGCTTCCGCTCCTAAGGAAGACGGAGACATACGCATAATCGCACCACAGGCAGCAGATGAGCTTTTGGGCATAAAAGATGTCGATGCTTCATTTGTGATATATAAAACGGGTGGTATCGTAAACATTTCCGCAAGATCGCTCGGACTTATGAATGTCCAGATGATAATGGAAAAGCTAGGTGGCGGCGGTCATCAGACTATGGCTGCGGCACAGCTTGAAGATATTTCAGAGGAAGACGCTAAAAAGGTTCTTATAGAAGCTATAAACAGCGATAATTGATAATATGATAAAGAAAGGATGAAAATAATGAAAGTTATATTTTTACAGGATGTTAAAGGTTCAGGAAAAAAAGGAGAGATCAAAAATGTTTCAGACGGATATGCAAGAAATTTCCTTATAGGAAAAGGTCTTGCTGCTGAAGCAACTCCGAAAAATATGAATCTGCTTGAAGGACACAACGCATCTGTACAGCATAAGAAAGATGTTGAAAAACAAGCAGCTGAAGAAACTGCAAAGGCTATCGACGGAAAGACCGTTAAAGCGGCTGCAAAGGCAGGAAATGGCGGAAGACTTTTCGGTTCTATAACTGCCGGAAACATAGCTGAACTTATTGAAAAGCAGTACGGCAAAAAAATAGATAAGAAAAAGATAAACCTCAAAACCGATATAAAGAACTTCGGTAGCTATGAGGCTGAAATAAAACTCTATCAGGGTGTTACAGCCAAAGTCACTGTTGATGTTCAAGAGGGGTAAATAAGTATGGCATATGAGGAGTTTTCCGATAACGAACTGCCATACAGCTTAGAGGCGGAGCAGACAATACTCGGTGCGATACTTATAGATCAGTCAGTGATATCGGCGGTGCTTGAAAAAATAAAACCGGAGTGTTTTTTTACTGAACAGCACAAAATGCTTTTCAATATAATGCTCAGAATGTTCACATCCGGTATGAGAGCTGATGCTATAACCGTTTTGAATGAAGCACTTTCACAAAAGGTATTTGAAACGGCTGATGAGGGAAGAAATTACATAGGCTCACTTATAAATATGGTGCCTTCGGTAGATAATATAGACAGCTATTGTCAGATAGTCGCCGAAAAGTA
>CADBQZ010000113.1 GCA_902796865.1 uncultured Ruminococcus sp.
CGGTAAAGTAGTTAAAAACTATGACTTCAGAAAGCCTAAAAAGTTTACTAAAGAAAATTTAAGAGGGCTTAATACTGTAAGTGAACATCTTATAAGAATTTTTTCTTCAAATCTTTCGGGTCTTCTTCGTGTATTCTGCGAAGTGACACAGCTTGATATACAGGAATGCAAATACTCCGAATTTCTGCGTGATATACCTGATAAAACACTTGTCGGCATAATAGATATGGTCGATGAGGCGACAGATGATAACAAATGCACTATGATGGCATATTTCCCTTCGACGATAGATTTCTTTATGATAGATATTCTTCTCGGAGGCGGCGGAACAAATTACAGACTCGACAGGGGCTTTACTGATATTGAGATAGCGATACTTGAAAATTTCTATTATAAGGTATCGCACTATCTTACAGAATCATGGAAATCGCTCGATGAAATAAGATTCGATCTGAAAAGATATGAGACTAATCCAAAACTTGCACAGTTTGCGGGTACTGAGGATTCAGTAGTTGTAATGTCGTTTCAGATAAAAATAAGAGAAATAACAGATGTTTTCAGTTTTTGTATGCCTGCTGTTGAGCTTGATACAATGTTAAGACAATCATTAAAAAAGCAGAGTAAGAACAATCCTGCTAAGGGCGACGGAGACAAGGATATGCACAGAAGGGAAAATCTTGAAGAATCGCTTAAGGGTTCAACTATGGAACTCACAGCGGTACTTGATAATATTTACCTTGATATGCAGGATATAGTAAATCTTAAAGTATCAGATGTGATACCGCTCAATAAGCGTATAGATGAAAATATAGTTCTGACTGTTGAGGGAGAACCAAAATTCATTGTCCGTGTCGGAGACAGGAAGATAAAAAAATCTGTTAAGATATGCGGAACAGTATCCGGTTCGGACGTTAATGAATTTTACAATAATTACTGATTTGAGAAGGAGTAGACAATGGAGAATAATACAGGCTTTGACGAAAGACAAACCGACGCTTTCGGTGAGGTAGTCGAATTAGGTTTTAATTCATCTGCTGAAATATTATCCAAGCTTTTGAATAATCAGGCTGAATTGGCTGTTACCCAATTAAATCAGGAAAAGATCATGGGACTTGAAAGTTTTGGAGATCAGCCGGGAGTTGCGGTAGGTGTTACTATTTCAGGAGCAATACAGGGTACAACTGCGGTGGTAATACAGAATCAATATGTAAAAGAGATAATCAATATCCTTATGAGTATTGATGACGGCGATGAACAGCCAAGCGGAGAGCTTGATGATATTGCCGTAGGAACTTTTAAAGAGCTTATAGGACAGCTTGCGGCATCATTCGGAGAGAGTCTTACAAATTTCCTCGGCGCAGAGGTAAAGATAGAATCCGGCGATGCAAGTATGCTTTCAGCAGATCATGGTGAGGTCGCAGCATTTATTGGCTGTACACCTGATGAAGAAGCATACAGCCTTATGAGCAGTTATACTGTAGGCGATATCTCAAAAGGCGAGTTTTTTATAATCATAAATGAAGATACAGTTATAAATACTCTTAGCAAGATAATAAGTCCCGAAGAAGAGGGAAGCGAGGAGTATGACAGCAATTATGGAGGCGGTATGGATATGCCGAACTTCGGAGGTGCAGTCGCTGCTGCAAAGCAGAATATCACTCATGCAACGACAGTCGTTAAAAACGGTGGCATAAATGTTCAGAGCGCAAGTTTTCCATCATTTGCGGGAGCACCTAACGGAAGCAACATACCGCTTTTGAACGGAAATATGGATCTTCTCATGGACGTTCCGCTCAATGTAACTATTGAGATAGGAAAAACAAGAAAGAAAATGCGTGAGATAATGGAGTTTGCACAGGGTACTATAATAGACCTTGAAAAACAGGCAGGCGCACCGGTAGATGTTGTTGTAAACGGACAGCTCATCGCAAGAGGCGATGTAGTTGTTATTGATGATAATTTCGGTGTAAGAATAACCGAGATCATAGGCAATAATGCTTTTTCAGATAATTAATTAACGGAGATAAGAATTGGACAAATCATTGATAGGGAATATCGGTAATATACTGCTGGCTATAATAGGATTTGCGCTTATCTTGTATCTTGCATATTTTGCGACCAAAAAGGTCGGACGAAGGATGTCCATAAAGGGCGTTGGCGGCAAAAATATCAAGATACTCGACAGTATTTCTATAGGTCAGAACAATGCTATGCTTATCGTTGAAACGGCAGGAAAAGTACTTCTTGTTGGTGTTACGCAGGGAAGCATAAGCCTTATTACCGAGCTTGATGCAGAAAATCTCAAAAGCGATGAGGATACATCAGCAGCTTCGGGAGGCGGAATGGAGTTTTCCAAAGCATTCAAGATAGCATTGGAGCAGAGATTCGGAAAAAAAATTACCGGAAATAAGGAGAAAAAAGATGACGGCGGCAAAGGGTAATACTAAAAAAAAGCTATTAAAATATTTTATATGCTTTGTGATCTGTCTTGCAGCTGTTATCATGTGTTTTTGGATAATAAGTACTGCTTCGACCGTTGAAGCACGTTCGACTATAACGCTTGATGTGGATCAGGGCGAAGCAGATTCAAATTCGAGTACTCTCGATATACTTTTCTTACTTGCCTTTTTAGCGCTCATTCCCTCATTCCTTCTGATGATGACGAGCTTTTTGAGGATAATCATAGCAATATCCTTTCTGCGAAATGCTCTTGGCACGCAGACTTCTCCGCCAAATCAGGTCGTTGTCGGAATTGCGCTTTTTCTGTCTATATTCATAATGTTCCCGACATTGAGTGAGGTAAAGGCTAAAGCCTATGATCCGTATTCAGCCGGAGATATTACTTTTGAAGAAGCGATAAAAGAAGGCTCGAAACCGCTTAAGACATTTATGCTAAAGCAGGTATATGAGGACGATCTTGATCTTTTTGTAAGCCTTGCTGACAGCAGAGAAATGATAGATGCAAAAGAATATGATTCTCAGGAAAAGCTTCAGGAATTAAGCCTTTTTATAGTTGTTCCGGCGTTTATAACAAGTGAACTCAAAAGAGCATTCCTGATCGGATTTTTATTGTATATTCCATTTCTTGTAATAGATCTTGTAGTGTCAAGTACACTTATGGCGATGGGTATGGTAATGCTCCCGCCAACGACTATTTCTATGCCGTTCAAGCTTATGCTTTTTGTAGTAGTAGACGGCTGGAATCTGTTATTTGAATCACTTATAGTAAGCTTTCGGTAAAGGCAGGTGTTGTAGATGAATCCGGGTGAAGTTTTAAGTGTATTTCAATCAGCGCTTTATGTAGCGTTCAAAATTGCAGGACCGCTTCTTATTGTAAGTATCCTTATAGGTCTTGTCATCGCAATATTCCAGGCGGCGACTCAGATCCATGAACAGACGCTGACTTTCGTCCCGAAAGTTATAGTGCTTTCTGTCATGCTTTTGACGTTAGGCTCGTGGATGATAAAGACATTTTCTGAGTTTTTTAATCAGATGTTCGATCTTATATCAAGGATCTGAGGTTTTTGAGCTTTGGGAGAATTTGAATTTATCGTTGACAATATCGACATATATCTCCTTGTATTTGCAAGGATCGCAGGTATCTTTTTCATGAACCCGATAATGTCGAGGACTAATATACCTGCTATGGTAAAGGCAGGTGTCGTACTTTGTGTATCAGTGCTAATCACTCCGGCGATAGAGATACCTGCCGATATGGAGACAGGAACTATTGATTTCCTTCTGAGTTTCGGAAAGGAAGTAGTAATAGGAGTACTTCTGGGATATGTTTTCAATCTTTACTATTATATGCTTATGACAGCCGGTGATATTCTGGATACAAACTTTGGTCTTGCAATGGCAAAGGTTTTCGATCCGGGTACAAATATCCAGTCGGCTTTTACAGAAAGGCTTCTTACATGGCTTTTCACAATGTATTTCTTTGCGGTAAACGGACATCTGACACTTATGAGCTCTGCCGTATCGACATTTGACATAATACCTGTTGGTGCGGATACGTTCCTTCTTGATAAGGGAGCATCATATGCGATAAGCCTTTTCAGCGATGTATTTTCGCTTGCATTAAAGCTTGCTGTTCCATTTATAGCAACTGAGCTTGTGCTTGAAATATCAATGGGAATACTTATGAAACTGATACCGCAGATAACTATATTTGTAATACAATATCAGCTAAAGATACTGCTTTCGATAATCCTGCTTTTTATAATGTCAGGACCTATAGCAGCATTTATTGATAACTACATCGTAATGGTGTTTGACAGCATGAGAGGTGCAGTCGAAGCACTTAGCGGTTAAATAAGCACCATACAAAGACCGTTTTTAGGCGGCTTTGAAAAGTGCCCTATCTGACTTATAAAGGGGGAATATGGTTTGCCGGATTCTTCTGAAGAAAAAACCGAAAAACCGACCGCGAAAAAACGTAACGACCAGCGAAAAGAAGGTAATATCTTCCAAAGCAAAGAGATCGTTATTGCGGCGTCTCTCCTTGTAACATTTACGGCGTTCAAATTTTTGTATAATTATACTGAATCCGCCATGAAAGACTGCCTGAAGTGGTTTTTCGGTCTTGCCGGAAGTATGGATCTTATAAAAGAGGATGACGGTCCTCAGATGTTTATAAGAGCGCTTATGGCATTTGCGATCGGAACGGTACCTATACTCCTTATTGCCTCTATTATAGCAGTTATTGCTACTATAGTTCAGACAAAGGGGCTTGTTAATTTCAAATCATTAAAGCCGAAATTCGGCAAGCTCAATCCTTTAAAGGGAATTAAAAATATGGTTTCTCTTAAAGGAATTATAGAGCTTTTGAAGTCGATAATCAAGATAGTTATTTTATTTTATATAATTTATATAAGTCTTGAAGATGAGATCTCCACACTTCCTAAAATGATAGATATGTCATTTGAAAAGTGTGTGCCGGCGATAGGCGGTATGCTCTGGAGTATGTCTATAAAGGTCATGATAGCTTTTGCATTTGTTGCAGGTGCAGATTATATGTATCAGCGCTGGAGCTATGAAAAAAGTCTTCGCATGACGAAACAGGAGATCAAAGAAGAATATAAGATGACTGAAGGTGACCCTAAGATCAAGGGTCAGATAAAACAGAAGCAGCAGGCAATGTCAAGACAGCGTATGATGCAGAACGTTCCGGGAGCAGATGTTGTTATCCGAAACCCAACTCATTATGCTGTTGCGCTCAAATATAATGCCGACAGTAATCGTGCTCCGGTAATAGTTGCAAAGGGCGAGGATCTTATAGCACTCAAGATAATCGAGGTCGCTGAAAAGAACAATGTGCCTGTTATGGAAAATAAGCCGCTTGCAAGAGCATTGTTTGCGGAGGTACCTCTGGATACTGAGATCCCTTCAGAATTTTACAATCCTGTTGCGGAAGTACTGGCTTATGTGTACAGTTTAAAAGAAAAGGAATTGAATTAGATTTGAAGAAGATATTGAATATGCTTGGCAACAGCGTCTCTGCTTTTGTCATACTTATCGTTTTTCTGATTATCATACCTCTGCCTACTCCTGTGCTGGACTTTATGTTCATCATGCAGCTGGCACTGTCACTGGTAATTCTTCTTATGACAATGTATGTAAAAAGGCCGCTTGATTTCGGCGTTTTCCCAACATTGCTCCTTGTTACCACGCTTTTGCGACTGGGACTGAATATATCCTCTACCCGATCTATCCTTACTAACAGCGGATATGCGGGAGAGGTCGTAAAGACGTTCGGCGAATTTGTTATCCGAGGGGATATTGTCGTAGGTCTTGTAATATTCCTTATCATCGTATTGGTTCAGTTCCTTGTAATCACAAAAGGTTCAGAGCGTGTTGCAGAAGTATCTGCGAGATTTACTCTCGATGCTATGCCCGGTAAACAGATGGCTATAGATGCCGATCTTAGTTCAGGAATGATAGACGAGCAGACGGCTCGTCAGAGAAGAAGCGATATACAGCGTGAAGCAAGCTTTTTCGGTGCGATGGACGGTGCTTCCAAGTTCGTAAAGGGCGACTCTATAATGTCTATCGTCGTAACGTTTATAAACCTCATAGGCGGTATCGTTGTCGGTCTTGTAAGCGACGGCGGAACATTTTCAGATGTTGTACAGACATATAGTACAGCTACCTGCGGTGACGGTCTGATGTCACAGATACCTGCACTTTTAGTGTCAGTATCGACCGGTATGCTCGTTACACGTTCAGCATCAGAAGCGGACATGAACAGCGACTTTATATCGCAGTTCACACGCCAGCCGAAGGCACTCATGATAGGCGGTATAGCACTTCTGTTCCTTATGCTGATAGGCTTCCCGCCTGTACAGATAATACTTATGTCTATAATCCTTATAGGCGGTGGATTTCTTCTCCTCAAAAAAGAACAGAAATATCTGGCTGCTGCTGATGGATATGCCGAAGAAGAAGATATGCCGTCAGAGCAGATCACTAGCGAAGCCGAATACTACAGAAATATCGACAATCTTTATGAGCTGCTTAATGTTGAGCAGATAAGGATAGAATTCGGATACAGCCTTATACCGCTTGTAGATGAAAGCAGCGGCGGTAACTTCTTGGATCGTGTAGTTATGTTCAGAAAGCAGTATGCGCTTGAAATGGGAATAGTTATACCGCCTGTTCAGCTAAAGGACAGCGGAATGATAAATCCGAACCAGTATTCTATCTGTATCAAAGGTGAGGAAGTTGCAAGAGGAGATATACTTGTTGACCATTACCTTGGTCTTGCGCCTTCCGAAGAAGAGGATAGTATCGACGGCATCGAAACAATAGAGCCGGCATTCGGTATAAAGGCAAAATGGATAAGCGAAGACAAGAAGGTCAAGGCAGAACTTTTAGGTTATACACTTATAGATCCTGTGTCTGTAATAATAACACATCTTTCTGAGATAATAAAGGCACATGCATATGAACTTCTTAACCGTGCAGAGATAAATAATATGCTTGAAAATCTGCGTAAGACAAATGAAGCTATAGTTAATGATACTATTCCGGGAGCTATTTCTGTCGGCGATCTTCAGAAGGTACTTTGCAGACTTCTCCAGGAGCAGGTACCTGTCAGGGATCTCGAGACTATACTCGAAACTCTCGGAGATTACGGTCCGAAGATCAAGGATGCTGATATGCTTACCGAGTATGTACGTCAGTCACTGAAACGAACTATTTCTCATAAGTTTGCCGACGCCGATCAGCTCAAGGTAATAAGTCTTGATGCTAAGGTAGAAAATCTCATTATGAGTGCCGTAAAGAAAATGGACAGCGGTTCTTATCTTGCACTTGATCAGGATAGTATCCAGAAGATAATAGTTGCGACTACTACACAGATCGAAAAGATAAAGGATCTTGTTCCGGTACCTGTAATACTCACATCGCCTATCGTAAGAATTTATTACAAAAAGCTTATAGATCAGTTTGCACCGAATGTAAATGTGCTTTCGTTTAACGAGATAGATTCACATATACAGATACAGGCGCTTGGAACTATCGAGATATGATATAGCTTATTTGTAAAATTTGCAAAAAAGTCTTGATAAAAACTTTATAATGAAATATAATATAATAAGAAGGAGGTATGAAAATGAATCAGATAGACAACCAAGAAAAAATGTCCGAAGAAGAATTTTTACGCCTCTTTGCCGAATATAAGGAAAACGGTGATGTTTCGGTAAGAAACAAGATAGTTATGGCATACGGCTATCTTGCAAAGATAGCGGCTCTCCAGCTGCGTGGTGCAGCAAGTACGCAGGCACAGATCGAAGATATGATAAATCAGGGAATGATAATACTTATCGACTGTATTGACAAGTATGACCCTGAAAGAAAGGTAAAGTTTGAATCATATGCTTTTATGCGTGTCAGAGGCGGAATAATAGACCTGATAAGAAAACAGGATTGGATACCCAGGCGTGTAAGAGTAAATTCAAAAAAGATAAATGATACATATAATGCGCTTTGCAGCAGTCTCAGGCGTGAGCCGACACAGCAGGAAGTAGCAGATGAATTGGGTATCACTGTTGATAAGCTTGAAAAGTACAGCAGTGAGATATCATGTTCGGCGGTGTATTCGTTCGAGGAACTTATACAGAATGTTTCGCAGATGGGAAGTATTCTCGAAAACAGCACTCTTGACGATATAACCCCCGAAAAAAAAGTTTTAAAGCAGGAAATGCGTAAGATACTCGTTGAAGCTCTTGATGAGCTTTCCGAAAAGGAAAGACTTGTTGTATCGCTTTATTATTACGAGAATCTTAAGCTTTCAGATATAGCAAAAGTATTAGAAGTCAGCGTTCAGCGAGTATCGCAGATAAATACAAGAGCCGTTGAAAAGCTGAGATCCAAAATGAATGGATATATAATGAACTGATGAAAAAACAGAAAGGAGCAGTTTTATGTTAGCAGGCTTTTATACTGCTGCATCGGGAATACTCGTACAGCAAAGGAATCTAAACGAGATAGGCAACAATATCACTAACTCACAAACTGTAGGCTACAGAACGAGGAGAGTTGTTCAGTCAACATTTGAGCACAACCTGCTCACAAGATTTGAACATAATAAATATAACAAGATAGGTGAAGGCGATCCGTGTTCACTTGTCGATGTGGTCGAAACTAATTTTGACCCGAATTCTTTGAAAGAGACCGATTGGCCATATGATATGGCATTGGTAGGCGACGGTTTTTTCAATGTACAGGGTGCTGAAAGACAGTATCTTACGAGAAACGGTAATTTCAATATTGACGATCAAGGATATCTTGTACTTGACGGTATTGGAAGAGTACTTGGTGAAAGCGGCGATCTTTATATAGGCGGTTCGGATTTCACAGTTACAGAAGATGGTATGGTTTTTGATCAGGACGGCAGATATGTTGACAGACTTCTTATCACTCAGCCGACCCCCGATGCAAATACATATAAGTTTGACAATGGTATGTACATTACAGACAATGCACAGCCTCTTGACAAACCGACAGTATATCAGAAGACACTTGAAAGAGCTAATGTGGATATGAATCTTGAGTATACAAGACTTATCGAAGCACAGCGTAATTTACAGGCTTGTGCAACAGCAATGACGACGGTAGATAATCTTAACGCAAAATCTGCTACGCTTTCAAGCATAACCTGATAAAGGAGAGAAAATATGAATAACGCTTTTTATACAGGTGCATCGGGACTCAGAGCGCATCAGTTTGCGATAGATGTCACCTCGCACAATCTTGTAAATACAAATACATACGGCTATAAGGCAACGATACCGGAGTTTCGTGATCTTTTATATTCAAATATGGATGTGAATGTAAACAGAGAACTTGACGACGATGCAAAGATACACGCAGGTCACGGCGTAAAACTCAACAATCAGGATCTTCTTTTCACACAGGGAAATCTTTATAATTCTGGTTTCGAGCTTGATTTTGCTATAGCCGGAGAAGGACTTTTTGCTGTCGAAAGAAGAGGCGATATAGAGTACACAAGAAACGGAGCTTTTGATCTCAGTATCGAAGGTGATAATGAAGATCCGTATCTTGTAACTTCTGACGGAGCTTATGTTCTCGACCAGAATTATGAGAGGATACAGGTACCATTAAAGCCGGACTCAAATACGATCGATTCAAACGGACTTTCAAAAAGACTTGGTGTATTCTCGTTTTCAAACCCTTATGGTCTTTTAAGAACAAACTATGAAGGCTTTGTACCGACTGATATTTCAGGCGAGCCGCAGATAGCTAATGCTCAGGAGTATAAAATATACGAACAGACACTTGAGCGTTCAAACGTTGATGTTGCAAAGGAATTTGCTGATGTTATCGTTTCACAGAAAGCTTATCAGTTTTCTGCAAGAGTAGTAACGACGGCAGACGAAGTCGAACAGGTCGCAAACAGCCTCAGAAAATAAGTTGATGTATTTTTTATTTTCGTACATATCTGCAGTGAATGTCAGGAAATCCTGGTATTCACTGTATAGCAGTACGAAAAATTAAGATAGTTATGCAAAGAAAATGCACGGCGTTTTTTGTGCATTATTATCTTCAATATATACAGAGAGGAGGAACGGCTATGGCTGATATGTTAAGGGCGACGACCCCTATAAATAATAATAAAGTCATTCATCAGGTCAGAGAACACGTAAATGACGAGCTTTCGCCTTTTGACATTGCCAATCAGTCTAAAGTCGCAAAAACACGTCCTGACTCTGAACTGTTACAGCAGAATAACGGAAGTCCGGAAGGCAAACAGGTCGCACCGCAGGTGCTTCTTGATATGCTCAAGGATCCTACTGTTACTGTAAATTTCATAAAGAATATAATGATGCTGCAGGAGATAATCGGCGTTATCTCGATGCAGAACAAGCCGGTAACAGAGGAATTTGAAAAACTTTTTGAGCAGCTTGCGGTAAGACCGGAAAATCTTGCAAACGAGCTTATTAATCAGGAAAAAGATTCTACTGCTTTTAAGGGCGAGCTTTTTGATACTTTAAGAGGACTTGTAAAAGAAACTCCTACAGAAGAAGTCAAGACGGCTGTTACAAATCTTCTCAAAGCTATAAATACCGAAAACTGCAAGCCGGAGATACTTAAAGCTCTTTCGGGTACTATGACATATCTGTCACAGACGCTTGCACCGAACAGAGCGCTTTCACAGAAGCTCCATGTGCTTTCACAAAAATTTGCAGCTCCCGATGCTGAGGACAATTTCGATGCTTTAAAACATGATACGGCAGGAGCTATACATGATATAAATCAGAGCATAATGTTCAACAGCAAGCTTTCAAGCTTATGCTCTATGATAACATATAATCTTTCAAGATATAATACAAACAAAACTTTTCTTACCGAAGCGGCGAGAGAGGTAATGCGGTTTATACCGAAAGAGGAGGACAGAACAAAGTTTTTACAAAAGCTTTACAATGTTCTTTCTGAAACGACTATATCACAGCGCAGCGGAAAAACCAATTCTGATGTTCTTGATACGCTTGTGAGGATACTTGAAAAGCAGACGGATAACGAAAGTGTAATGCAGATGAAGGGAGAAAGCGTTGAAACGGTAATACATTCTCTCTTATCATCACCGAGTAATTTTACACCGCTTCTGCATTTTATAGTACCTATAGACGATGGTACCTTCAAGGCTTTTGGTGAGATGTGGATAAATCCGGACGAAGAAGAAAAAAAGGCAGGCAGAGATAAAAGAGCAAAGCCTCCAGAAGGCGACGGAAGACTTATACATATGCTGTTGGTTTTCGATATACCCGATGTAGGACGCTTTGAGACAGAGCTTTATGTAAGAGATAAGGTCATCAATATGTCGCTCATGTGTCCGCCGGCATTTGAAGAAAAGCTTGACGGACTTAAGAACGAACTTAAAAAGAGTATAAGTTTTTCTGAATATAATTTTAATGAAATAACTTTAGGTCAGCTTGAAAAGACACGCTCGCTCGTAGAAGTATTCCCAACACTTCCGCAGAAAAGGACCGGTATAAATGTTAGGATATAATAATAAGAAAAATAAGGCGGTAGCACTCCGCTACAACGCCGATACCGATCAGGCACCTGTTATAATTGCCTCCGGTTACGGTGAGATCGCCAATAAAATAATAAATATCGCCGAACAAAACGGCATCCCGGTTTACCGTGACGATAGCGCAGCATCGCTTATGTGTATGCTTGATGTCGGAAGCGCAATACCGCCGGAGCTTTATGAGGTAATAGCTGCGATATACTGCCAGCTGCTTAAAAGTACCAACGAGCTTAGAAAAGGTGTCGGAAATAAAGGCAAAAAGAAAAAATAATACAAGTACGATCTGTTATTAAAGCACTGTACTTTAAAAAGTAGGAGGTTTGATTCAGCTATGGCAGATATGCCTATAGGGAATGAGTATGCACAATCAGTGTGCGAGATCAAATCAATGGATAATGCACTCGTTGCTATCGGAAGGATAAAACGGGTAACAGAAGAATATATAAGGATCTATAATGGAAAAAACGAGCTTAGAGTATTGAACTTCGGTGAAGAACTGAAGATAAACATTTTCAATACAAAACTCGGATTCAAAGTAGTAGTCGGAAAGGTATATACATCTACCGAAGGCGAACTGTCTGTTGCAGATGTGTCTATACTTACCGACAGAGAAAGAAGAAACTTCTTCCGTGTGGATATGGAGCTTGATGCAACAGTGATATACAGGGACAGGGGGCCTTCCCATACTCTTGATATAAAGATATTGGATATGAGTCTGAGCGGACTCAGATTCAAGGCAAATCATGAATTTAAAGAGGGAAGCATAGTTTCTGTTGAGGTAGATCTAAGGACGGACAAAAAAAGCCGAAGCAAATTAGAAACATTCCCATGCAAAATAGTTCGTATTATTGAGAATGAAAAGAATAATGAGCTTCAGTTCGGATGTGTATTTACACATGAACCTGACGAAGCATCAGATTCGCTTTGCTCGTTCCTGTTTAAAAAGCAAAGAGAATTTTTAAACAGCAGAAAGAATGATAATATGTATTTGTGATAGCTTATAAATCAGCAAATACATTCACATTCATCATATACTTATAAAAATATATAAAAAAGGGGGTTCGGGGTATGGCTATGGAATTTTTTAAAAAAGATAAGAATAAGAATCAAAATCAGTCAGTACAGCCGGAAGTTGCACCAGTGAAAAAAACAGAAGCGACAGCAGAAAAAGCATCTGAAAAAAAAGTCTTTACAATGAAAAGCACCGAGGAGATAGACAAAATTATAGCAAAAACATTTGATGTATTTGAGAATACGCCTTATAAAATGCTGTGGAATATTTTTTACAGTCAGAATAAAGATGCGGTTTTTGATCCTATGGAGTATGTCTACAAATCGCTCAGAGAGACTAATCTGCGGTTTAATGAGATAAATGAAGCAGGATCTGACGAGTATACAGATACAGATCCGGTACAAAAGGATATGTTAGGGTTTATAAAACAGCTTCAGGAACGTTCGGTCATGCTCATAAAGTCCCTTTTGATCGAATCTGTAGAAGCCGGCATGGACAGCTTTTTACAGGGGATAGATACTGCCGAGTTTGAAAAAGCGCTTGCGGAGTACAGCGATTATAAGAAATTTGAAGAATTCAGATACGCCTGTGAAAACAAGAGGAATGAAGAGCGTACAAAGCCCTTGGATTGTCAGGTGATTGCAAAAATGTCATCTGATAAGATACACGGCTGGGTCGCAGTATTTCCGCCGATAAACGGAGGGGCTGAGATCCAGGAGGACAGCCTTAAAAAAGCTCTTGCTTCTGCAAGGATCATATCCTGTATAGATGATAAGCTTATTGCTGCTATAATAGGCAAAAAGAAATATATGCAGATATTCGAGATCGCAAGGGGCGAGGAAGTTGTCAATGGAAAAGACGGATATATAATAGATAAATTTTCACGAAAGAATGAAATAAATATAAGAGAAGATGAACACGGAAACATAAACTATAAGGAACTTAACAACATAAAGAGCGTTCATAAGGGCGATGTTATCACAGAAGTATATTATCCGGTCGAAGGCAAAAACGGAAAGAGCGTTGACGGCAGAATAATCAATGCAAAGAAGGGTGTTCAGCCTAAGATACCAAGAGGAAAGAATACTTCTCTTACGGAGGATGGAAGTCTTCTGTGTGCAGATAAAGACGGAGAGCTTGTTTTTAAAGATGGAGTATTTTTTATAAACGAGCTTCTGACTATTCAGAATGATGTTGACAATGCAAGCGGAAATATTAATTTTTCCGGCGATATACTTATCAAAGGAGATGTCCGTGAAGGTTTTTCAGTTAAGGCAGAGGGAAACATCACGATCGAAGGAACCTGCGAAGGAGCTTTTATAGAAGCCGGAGGTGATATTACAATACAGCGCGGAATGACCGGCGGCGGAAAAGGCACTATAAAAACTGACAGTAATCTTAAATGCGTATTTCTTGAAAACTGCAGTGTAAACGCTAAGGGCAGAGTAGAGGTCGATCAGGTGATGTATTCTGAGATCTCTACCTCGGATGCCATAATAGTTTCAGGCAAGAAGGGTTCTGTTACAGGCGGAAAGCTTATAGCCGGAAAGAGTATCACTGCTGAGATAATCGGTGCTGCGAATAATCCTTACTTAAAAACAGATATAGTACTCGGTGCAACGCCGGAGCTTATAAAGAAACACGCTACAGTCGGATATAATCTAAAAGAAGTAAGCGATAAGCTTTTCAAGGTCAATCAGGACATTAATTATATTGAAGAAAATATCAATCGTATGCCGCCGGAAAGAGTTGCAAAGTTAGATCAGCTGAAAATACAGCAGAAATTCGTTAAGATGCAGAAAGGCAATCTTGAAGAGAGTCTTGCTAAGCTTTCGGCAGAGCTTGAAGAAACAAAAAAATCCTGTTCGCTTGAATGTAAAGTGCTGAATCCTACTATAAATTTCCATGTAGGAGAAAGTACATATACATTAAACAGAGCTTTAAAGGACTGTAAACTTGGCTTCTCTGATGATAAAGTGGTAATATCGAGTCCGAGTTTGTCTGAACACATTTATTTTTAGGTAAATTTTACAAATATTCATCCCTTATTTGTACAAACTTATGTGTTTACAAAACAAGTGAACGGACGATAAATAATATGTAAGCAAAAAGTTCAGAAGATAAGCTCACTGAAAGGATCCGCAG
>CADBQZ010000114.1 GCA_902796865.1 uncultured Ruminococcus sp.
CGGGTGGTTTTGATTTATTTTTTAGGAGCAAGATATTTGAAGAAGATAGAATCCTGGAATTCGCCGAAGAAATTGTTTCTATGATCTTCTTCTATAAGGTCTATCTTGTCCGCTTCAAGTGCAACAGTCTCATCATATGAATGATTGATAGTTGTACATACAGTACGCATTATCTCGTGGTATGCGGTAATGCCGCCGAGTGCAAGCAGTCCTGTAAGCGCATATGCACATACTTTATTACTGCTTTTAAAGCTTTCGCCTATTGTTTTAAATATAAGAACGAATGCAACGATAAGTGCCGGGATAGAAGCTCTCATTACAAAATCGACACTTGTTCCGACATATATCATCGGAACTATAAGAAGTGTTGCTAATGATACCCAGTAAAGAGGTTCTTTTTTTCTCAATTTATACATTGCAATGTAGTAAACAAGGAATTCTATCAATACACAGAACAAGTAGTTCATCAGCATATTTTTAAAGTCGAGGAAATGGAATCCCATGTTGCCGGTCGCATTGGCTTTCAGGAACAGATAAGATATAATAGCTATCAGGACACCAGTTATGACATTTTGTATCGTAAGAGCTTCACGCAGTATTGACTTGATGTTCTCGGATATTTTGATTTGCTTGTTATATGTCTTGACGATCCTGTGTATACCGACGCAGGCAACTATCGGTATCATGCCTATGGCCGGAAGAGTGCAGAACAAAAGACTGAATGAATAGATGAAAACAAGCGAACGGTTATCCTTTTGTACCATAAGCAGCAGGGTTATGAGCCATGCAGGTATAGCCTGGTTATATACCCAGAAGAGCTGGGTGGAATTTGAAGAAAGCTGGAAACCGGATATCCAATGTTCAAGATGATTTGTCGTGAACCATATATGATCGGCAGTGTTGTTTAACATAAAGTTTCCGACCTGATCGAGACCGCTGAAGAATATGAAAGCTATGATCATCCAGAGGGACATTTTTTTTCTTAATGATGTTAAAAGCACAAATGTTAGCATAACACCTATACAGCACCAGAAGTACAGGAATACGTGTGCAGCTTCAAGTCCGAATATCTTTCCGAATAATGCGGCAGGAAGCCAGAGCGCAAAATAGTAGATCATTGCGACCGGATTCTGGAAAAAGCCTTTTGTATCATTTATTATGACGGGCCATGGTTCTTCAACAAGCTTTTCGAGTATAGCGTTTCGCCACATATGGTCATAATTCTGATATGCAAATTTACCTATTCCGGCAAGATAAACCCATACCATTGCGAGTATAAGCATTACGATTATCTTTACAGCATTTTGTTTTCGCATGAAAGATACATCTATTTCCGGCGCACATCTGCACGCAAGAAACAATCCTGCTGTAAGAACGATACACATGAATATTGCATATGGGATCATGAGCCAGCCGAAAATAAAGATATACATAGGTATAGATAAAAAGAGATAACAAAGCTGTACAGGAAGCTTTGATGTATGATCTTTCTTTGCTTCAAGCTCTTTGTTTCGCATTATCGAACCGATAATGCCGGAGCGAAAAACTCCATTTAATTTTTCAGACATTTTTTATCATTCTCCTCTTTTTTATAACAGTGAATGTCTTTTTATTTTTACATTCACTATATTATATATTCCACGGAGTAACTTCTCCGTTTATTACCAAAAAAGCTTTATCTGCAAGCTTTGCCATAGGAAGATCGGAAACGGAATCTGAATAAAATTCTTCGGGTTTTGAATCGGGGAAAAGCTCCCTGAAACGTTTGACTTTTTCTTCGCCTTTACAGTTAAGACCGCTGAATGTTCCTGTTTTAGGATCAACGCATGATGCTATAAGTGTACCCACTCCAAGTTTTTGACATGGTATTTTCAAAAGAAATTCCGGAGAAGCTGATATTATAACATCGTCTGCATTTCTTTGGCTTTTATACCATTCAAATATCTTGCTGTAATGTTTTTTCCAGAAAAGTTCGATCTCTGAATTTATATCTTTTATATCTGAAAGAAACCTGAAAAATACGGTCTTCCATTCGGTAGTGCTGATCTTGCCCGACTTGTGCTTTATTGTCGAAACGGCAAACGCAGGAAGGCAGCGAAAGATCAGAGGATGACGCTTTAATTCAAATTTATAGAAGTCCAGAGTGCTGTCACCTTTATATATAGTACCATCAAAATCGTAAATATTCATTCACTGCCTCCGGAAAGTAAAGCTGTACGAAAATGTATATACCGTATATAACGCCGAGCGCCAAGAGCATTTTGTCGCCCAGTATCATATCTACAGGATTGCCTGTTTCGTCCTTTTCGAGAGAATATGTATAACGCATCATAATTATGATAACGATAGGTGTTGTATATATCATATTCGGCACAACAGTCGTATCCATGCTCCAAAGGGCATAGAATACAAGGAAAAGCCCGAGATACATATACATATTGCTGTTTAAGTAATTATCACTGTATTTTCCAAGTACAGAACGTGTCGCATCACCACAGTGAATCTTTTCGTTGCGGCGTTTTCCGAATGCCATGAAAAGAGAGAGCGCTATGAGCGTAAGATATAGCCAGTTGGAAATTTTTACTCCAGTTATGCCTGCACCGTAAATAAGTCTTAGAACAAAGCCCGATACAAGTATAACAAGGTCAACAACAGGTTTGTTTTTTAGCTTTATACTGTACGAGATATTGAGTATCAGATATAAGACAGGGATAATAAGCCAGAATCTTATGCCGAAAAACAGTATATCTGCCGTAAGCGGCAGCAGGATACATAATGCAAGAATGACACCAGCCTGTTTTTCCGATACAGCACCGCTTGCGATAGGACGATCGCATTTGACCGGATGCAGCCTGTCTTTTTCTGCATCGCATATATCATTCAGCACATAAACAGCGGACGACAGCAAAGAGAAAACAAAAAATCCTATTATAGATCTTATAAGTGTAGTTTTTTCAAGTATCGTACCGCCGTAAAAAGCAGGTATAAATATGATTATATTTTTGAACCAATGCTTTACTCTTATTAGTTTTAAATAATTCTTTATATTTTTAAACATGATATGCCTTTCATTCATGGATTAATTTAAGGCAATACCACACAAAGAATGCCCGAAGGCTTTGCACGATATTGCATTTATTATAGCATAGCTGCCTATTGATTGTCAAGAATATGTAAAATAAATGATAATATGGATAAGTCATATCATATTCTTTTTTATATCAGTTCGGATGGGTATAGATGCCGGCATATTTATCAAGAGTGATAGAGTTTTCAGCATTGTACATACGGTAAAGCTGTTCGTCGGTAGTATATTTTCCGCCGCCGCTGCTGCCCATATATTCTCCGAACCATAGTCCGAAAAATGACCACATGGATTTGTCACGAAGCATATCATCAATATCAGGTATGCTGCTGCATTCGCTGAGTGCAAGCATTTTTTTGTTTTCTGTTATCTTTGAAAGCCAGCGGAACTGCTGTGAGCGGCTTCCGTAGGTCTCGCCTTCTCCCAGATAAACGTCTATTGATGCTATATCGTACATATCCTCATCAACGAGATAATCTTCGTTCTGACCGTTCCATATCCATATGAGGTTGTCAAGTTTATGATACTGTGTCATTCGCTCGAACATGAGAGTATAAAGCCATTTATAAGGCTCAGCACCCTTCGAACCCCACCAGTACCAGCTTCCGCCCGCCTCATGAAGCGGACGCCAAAGAACCGGTATACCTTCTTCGGCAAGCTCGGTAAGTCCTTCTGATACGGTGTCGATGTCTTCGACAAGAGCCAAGCATTCTTCGCTTATTTTCTGCTCACTGCAAAGCTTTCGTATTTCTCCGATCCCAAGCTGAGAAATATCTTCTTTTGTGACCGCTTTTGAAAGGTCGAATTTCGTATCATTTGAATAAACAGAGCCTTCTTTTCCCGGAGAGCGCCAGTACCACATGAATCCGACTATACCGCCCTTTTCGTTCCAGTCTTTTGCAGCCTGTATCTCGCTTTCAAGCGGCGGATCACCCTCGGCATATCCGCCTATATCTCCGAAACGTATCGCCGGATACTGTCCTGTACGCTCATGTATATCATTTATCTCATAGTTTTTGCTGTTTGAGACATATTGTCCCGTTATTATGTATTCGCCGCAGTTTTGTTTTAAATATCGGAAAAGATCCCTCATCTCATATGAACTTTTTTCTGATACAGGTTTAGGATCGGGTTCAAGGGTCTCTTCATATATATCCTCGTTGTTGACTATCTCTATATAGTCAAGGTCAAATTTGTTGTCACCTTTGTTTATCTGGATAAGATTTGCGCCTTTTTCCATATAGACTCCGTAGAAAGTGACACGGACAAATTTCCCGTTTTTATTGTTTATCTCGAAATCACCGATATTTTCATCATTTACTATTATATTGTTTGTGACATGAGTATCAGCGGCGGCACAAACGGTAATGTCATAATGCTGTGACGCAGGAATTTTTGCAGGTATTACAAGATAATCGGCAGAACCGCCGTAAAAACCCGTAACATAGCCGTCGCCTGAGAATCCCTTACGTTCATCTTCGGTATAAAGACTTCCGTTTAGGGTGCAGTCCTCGGCTTCTATCCTCATTTCGGCTTCGGCAGGAGTGATCTCAGGCACCTGCGCAACATATTCTGTATATGGCTGAGTTTCCTGTTCAGCCTGCTCAATGGTTTCAGCAGGTGTATTATCTTCGCTGAATCTTGAAAATCTGCCTACAGGTTTTTGTGAAATATCATGGCAGGCTGTCAGCACTATGGCAGAGATCACCAATGCGGCGGCTTTTTTTATAACTTTCATTATAAACTAGCTCCTTATAGTATAGACATTTCCCTTTTTAGTATCGAATGAAACTGTTCCGTCTGCGGCGGTGGAATTTACAGTACTGCCGTCGCAGAATACACTTATAAGTGAATTTGTGCGAATGGTGCAGGTCTGTCCGCAAAGGGAGACTATCTTAGCGGCTTTTAATTTTCTGTCTTCCCAGATCATAGATACTTCAAAGCCGTTTTTGGCACGAAGTCCTTTTATTTGTCCGGTGTGCCATTCTACCGGAAGTGCCGGAAGAAGTATTATTTCATCGGAGGTGCTTTGCATGAGAGCTTCAGTCATAGCAGAAGCTCCGCCGAAGTTCCCGTCTATCCTCATTCTCGGCTGTCCGTCAAACATATTCGGGTTTGTTGAATATGCTATCAGTTTTTGCAGATTTTCATAGACCATTTCGCTGTCATGAAGCCTTGCCCACATATTTGTGACCCACGCACGGCTTAGACCGGCATGACCGCTTCCGTGGATAAGTCTTCGTATCAGAGTTGCTCTTGCTGCACCGGCAAGACGGGGGGTC
>CADBQZ010000115.1 GCA_902796865.1 uncultured Ruminococcus sp.
ATGGCATATGTTACATGGGACGATCTGTTCCAGTTCGTGATGATGCTTGCAAACGTTATCACTACTTGTTACATAATCTTTTCCGATTAAAAAGTTAGATATCACTTTAATTCACCAAATAAGACCAATTTTACCATAGTCCGGCAAAAAATAACAATATTTTGCATTTTAACATTTTATTCATATGTTTCAATATTAATTTAAATGCATAGATAAAGCAATAGTGCTAACCTCCCGTACCAAGAAATAACCTGTTTTTTGCATACAATGAATAATATTATAAGTAGATGAATATATTTATAATAATGACCAATAGTAGAAAGTGTGGGGCAAATGGCAAAAGACAGGAAAAAAATAAAAAGGACAACTATAATAATACTATCAGGGATAACTGTTTGTTCAGCAGCATTATTCAAACTTGTTCCGCCCGCCGCAAAAGCAGCATTCGGCTTTGGCGGAATAGACCTTTCCTCAGAACCAGAGTACTACGCCGGAGATAATACTGAGGATTTCTTTGGTATATTAGGCAGCGGTAAAGTCAAAGCTGAACAGGAAAACGACGAGCAGCAAGAATCTCCGGAGGAGGATTTCAAAGGCGACAAAGGACCTAAACCCTACCCCACTGAATGGGATATAGATGAAGACACGACAGTTTACCCGTATACATTTGAACGCCGAAGCGGAAACAAGTATATATCTCTCGAAAGCGGCGGTCAGATAATGAACGAGACTGAGATCTCAAACAGCACCCTCATAGACGAAAGCGAAAACGAACCGGATTTCACAATAGAAACGGACGGAACTCCTCAGGTCCTTATCATGCACACACACACAACGGAAAGCTTTGAGCCGTTTGTAAGAGAAAGCTTTGACAGCTCGTTCAACTATCGAACCACTGACCCGTCGAAAAATGTCGTTATGATAGGTGACAGTATAGCAAAACAGCTCGAGAACGCCGGTATAGGAGTTATTCACGACAGCACGATACATGACTACCCTTCCTACAATGGCTCATACGAGCGAAGCGCAGAGACGGTAAAAGGCATACTTGCCGATAATCCTACCATAAAAGTAGTGCTCGACATTCATCGTGATGCCGTCGGAAGCTCTGACAGCATCATGCAGCCAACTGTCGATATAGACGGCAAGCAAGCAGCTCAGATAATGATAATATGCGGCTGTGACGACGGAACTCTCGATATGCCGGATTATATAAAGAATTTCAGATTTGCCTGTAAGATGCAAAACGGCTTTGCTAACGACTATCCCGGACTTGCCCGCCCGATGATGTTCGATTATAGAAAGTACAATCAGGATCTTACGACCGGAAGTCTTCTTATAGAAGTCGGAAGTCATGGAAACACCCTTTCGCAGGTAGAATACTCCGGAGAGCTTATCGGGCGTTCGCTTGCAAAAACACTGAAAGGACTTCAATAAATATGACAAGGAAGAAAAAAATAAGACGAGCATTTTTGCTCGCCGCCGGGATATATATTATAATAAACATATTTATCTTCGGATTTATGACCGCCTACATCAACACAAATAATATTGTAAGCAGCGATAAAGTTGTAATGGCTGAAATAAATGAAAACAGTGAAATCACAAATATTGAGATACTTGGAAAAGAAGTTACGATCGAAAAGAATAGCAGAGGTAAAAAAATTGCAGAAACGGCTGTCTATACCATAATGCCATATTCTTTCCGGATAAGTTCAGAAATTGTTGGAGCTATGACAGATATACTTGATGATGTCGTAAATGAGTTGTTATTCTAAAGAAACTCTTTCATTATTGACATTATAGAGTTCGCCTTCTTCAATTTTCTTTTTTTCCTCTTCAAATCTAGCTCGAATATCAGAAGCTTTGTCGTTCATTTCTTCTTCCACCGCTTCATCGTCTGCCTCTGTTATAACAGTGACCTCTGTAGTAGACTCAGTAATCTTCTTGACAGGTGCACCTGTAAGCTGCTTTATTTTAGTCTCGGCTGCCGAGCTTTCCTTGCCGCCTTCTACACTCTCTTCGCTTCCGCAGCCTGTCATTGCTGTAATCATTGCCAAAACTGCAAATATACCAAAAATTTTTCTTTTCATTATGAGCCTCCGTATAAATATTCAAAACAAAACCTCTATTACATAAGTAACAGAGGTTTTAAACTTGGTGCACCATCGGGGACTCGAACCCAGGACCCACTGATTAAGAGTCAGTTGCTCTACCAACTGAGCTAATGGTGCTTTGGCTCCCCCAACTGGACTTGAACCA